>JAIRVW010000262.1 GCA_031253705.1 Brucellaceae bacterium | reverse complement strand
CGGCTTTGTAACGGATTATTCTAGTTTTTGGTGTCGGCGCAGATCATAATTTTTAACGGATGAATTTATAACCTATTGATTAATATCAATTATCAATATATTTTTTTATATAGTGTTTGTGTATGGTTATAAAGAGAGGTTTAATGACCAAGCCGGTTGCAGCCCGTTTATGCCGTTCAGTCACCACAGCCAGTGATCTGCTGAAACTGATTGCTAATGCCAACCGGTTGGCGCTGGTTTGTTATCTGATGGAACAGGAAGCGCAGGTCAGTGAGCTTGAAACGGAACTGCGTATTCCGCAGCCCAGCCTGTCGCAGCAGCTGAGCGTTTTGCGCGAGGCGGGTGCGATTGCCTGCAGGCGTGATGGCAAGAAGATGATCTACAGCGTGAGCGATCCGCGCGTTGAGCAGATCGTTCTGCGGTTGCGGGAGATTTTTGACGGGCTGGAAGATGTGACCGGCCGCAATGGGGGCAACCGCCCGTCATCCGATGCGATGCCAGATTTGATGTTTGACTGACATGATTGATCTCTACACATGGATAACACCCAACGGGCTGAAAACCTCCATTGCTCTGGAAGAGTTTGGCTTGCCCTATCAGGCACATGCGATTGACCTGACCAAAAGCGAGCAGTTCTCGGATAGGTTCCGCAAGATCAGTGCCGGTTCCAAAATTCCGGCGATTGTTGATCGCTCAAACGGGCTGACACTGTTGGAATCCGGTGCGATCCTGACTTATCTCGCAGAGAAAACCGGCCGCTTTCTGCCAGCCTCAGGCGCTGAACGCTATGCGGTGCTGGAATGGGTGTTCTGGCAGGTTGGCGGTTTAGGCCCCACACTTGGCCATGCACATTATTTTTTGACCTATCATCCGGATGCAGCACCGGCAGCCTCAGCGCTTTTCGCGCAGGAAACCAAACGGCTATATGAAAAATTGGAACAGCATCTCAACGGTAAAGACTATCTGGCAGGCGATTATTCCATTGCCGATATGTCGGTCTGGCCGTGGGTGTCGCGTTTTGAACGCCATAAAATCAATCTCAATGATTATCCCTCTGTGCGGCGCTGGTATCTGCAAATCGCTAAACGGGAAGCTGTGCAGCGCGGTTATCGCGTGCCGGTTTTTACGGGGGAGATTCCTTTGCCGCCCCCGCTGACACATGAAAATTCTGAAAGTTCTGAGGAAAGACTATGAGTGCGCCCCGCATTACCGGATTTTCCGGCAACCTGACCAGCCCGTCCAAAACCCGCGGCTTTGTTGAACATATAGCCGGACAGGCGGCAGCATCGCTTGGCGGTGTATCATCCGTCTATGATATTGCCGATCTGGGCGCATCTTTTCCGGCGGCATGCTGGCCGTCGCAGCTCGACAGGCAGGCCTCGGATATTGTGGATGAAATTGCTTCCGCTGATTTGCTGGTCGTGGGCACGCCGACCTATAAGGGCAGCTATACGGGGCTGTTCAAACATTTCTTTGATCTGCTTGATCCGAAACTGTTACGCGGTAAGCCGGTTATTCTGGCAGCGACCGGTGGCGGTGACCGTCATTCGCTGATCGTCGAACACCAGTTGCGCCCGCTGTTTGGTTTCTTTGAAGCTTTTGCACTGCCGACTGCAATCTATGTCTCAGATCGCGATTTTACCGATGGAAAACTGAGCAATGTGCTGATTGAGAGCCGTATTACACAGGCGGTTTCTGAAGCGGTGCGTGTGGTTTCCGGTCATCATTATCAGCAGCAGGCGGCTGAGTGAGCATTTCACTCAGCGCAGCATAATCAGCGCCATACCGGCTACCACCAGCAGAGCGCCAAGCCATGCACCATTGGCAGGGCGTTCACCGGTGCGCAGCCATAGTAACGGCAGAATGATCACCGGCGTTGTGGCTGAAATGGTGGAGACAATGCCGACCTTGCCACCGGAAAGCGCAAAGAGCAGCAAGGTCATACCGAGCGCCAGCGAGAGAAAGCCGGTCAATGCAGTGAGAAAGGCAATCTTCAGCGTAAAAGGCTTCTTCGGCTTGAGCGCCGGAACCGGTAATTGTGTGAGAACCGTGAGACAACAGGCGGCAACACCCACACGCAGCAGCGAGGCCAGCGCCGGATCAATACCACCGGCCATCACAGGGCGGGCGATAATGGAGCCGATCGCCTGACCGGTTGCCGCTGCCAGCCCCAGCCCGACACCGATCCAGAGCGGGCCTTTGATCTTTTCCCATTCATGCATCTGCGCACGGCGCTTGCCGAACAGAATGGCCAGCAACACGCCGGAGATTGTGACGGCGATACCGAGCACACCCATTGGCGATAGTTTTTCATCCAGCAGCAGCCAGCCAAGCACGGCGGCAATCGGTGCATTGAGCGCAAATAAAATACCGGAACGACGGGGGCCAAGACGGTTCAGAGCGGTGAACAGTAAAGAGTCACCGATGAAAATCCCGATCAGACCGGAGAGCAGCAGCGGCACAGCATTGTCCCAGCTGAGATCGCGCCATGTACCGGTGATGAGCACATAGACCAGCAACAGACCGGTGACGAAAACCTGCCTGCCACGGTTGAAAGCCAGTGCGCCGACATGGCCTGCGGGAATGGCTGAAATAATGCCTGTGAGTGCCCAGCAAGTCGCGGCTCCGAGTGCGGCGAGTTCATAAACAGGCATGAGACTGATCCGGATGCAGGATGATATTGATTTTGAATGGTAAAGGCTTCTACAGCGACAAGACCGTGCCGTCCAATCATATTGCAGGGAGCGGATCATCAGAATTTCAGATCAGATCATACCGCTCTGCGATGACCTGATAAAAAGTCGGATTTTGATGGTCACAGAGAGCATAAAAAAATGTGGCCGCGACGATCGCAGCCACATCCATGATTTCAGATTGTATCCGTAACTTACGGAGTTACGTCGAAGCCGAACCATTTTTCAGACAGCTTCTTGATTGTGCCGTCTGCTTTTGCAGCTTCGATTGCTTCGCTGAACTTTTTCTGCAGTTCAGGTTCGTTCTTACGCAGACCAACGGCTACACCGCGACCCAGTACGCCGCCTTTGAAGTAAGGACCAGTCAGAACGATGTCTTCATTGCCAGGCTTCTTGGCAGCATCGGCCAGATAGGCCAGCGATGCAACAACCAGATCAACGCGGCCGGACTTCAGATCCAGATCGTGCTGTTCAGTGGTCTTATATTCGCGGATATCAGCGGAATCTTTGAAATAGGTGTTGAGCAGGGTCAGGCCGAGCGAAGCGGTCTGTACGCCAACAGTGAGACCTTTGATCGAGGTCGAGAATTCGCTGATAGCCTGTTTGGTGGCATCATCTTCCTTGGCGAGGAACAGAGTTTCGCCGCCATGTGGCAGTTTTGCATAAGGGCTGTCTTTCAGCGTTGCAAAAGTCTGCGGGGTCAGGCCGTAGGAAACGGAGAAATCAATGGTTTCTTCGCGTTTTGCAGTGGCGGTCAGGCCAGCCATGATAGCATCGAATTTACCTGCGTTCAGAGCAGGGATCATGCTGTCAAATGGTGTTGCAACGAGCGTGCATTCCACTTTCATGTGATCGCAGAGATATTTGCTCAGCTCGATTTCGTAGCCGTCGAGTGTGCCGTCCGGCTTGGTGAAGTTGTACGGACGGTAAGCACCTTCAGTTGCGATGGTGATTTTTGTCCATTTCTTTTCTTCTGCCTGTGCAGTGACGCTGGCCGATACGGCGCCGAGCAGCATTGCAGAAGCAAGAAGCGATTTGGTGATGAGGCTGGTTTTCATAGAAGCACCCTGTTTAATATTATTCTTGTTCATTCGGAACTGCTCCATTCAGGATTGAACTTTTGAGCCGCTCCGTATTTTTGTTGTTACGCATTTTCGTGGCTGATGAATTTGCGGAAACGTTCGGATTTGGAGTTAGTGAAGACATCTGCCGGAGCGCCGTCTTCTTCAACCTGTCCCTGATGCACAAAGACAACGCGGTTGGATACATCACGGGCAAAGCCCATTTCGTGTGTTACAACCAGCATGGTGCGGCCTTCTTCGGCAAGACCGCGCATCACGCGCAGCACTTCACCCACCAGCTCCGGATCAAGCGCGGAAGTCGGTTCGTCAAACAGCATGACTTTCGGCTTCATGGCGAGCGCTCGGGCAATGGCTGCACGCTGCTGCTGACCGCCGGACATGTGCGACGGATAGTAATTGCGTTTATCGGCAATACCAACTTTCGCCAGCAAAGCTTCTGCCTCTTCAATCGCTTCAGCGCGGTTGCGCCCCTGCACATAAATCGGCGCTTCAATCACATTTTCCAGAATGGTTTTGTGCGACCAGAGATTGAAGCTCTGGAACACCATGCCAAGTTCCGAGCGAATGCGCGAGACCTGTTTCTTATCGGTCGGGTAGCTTTCGCCCTTGGAATTCTGCGCCATCTTGATGGTTTCACCGGAGATGGTGACTGTGCCGGAGGTCGGAGTTTCCAGCAGGTTGATGCAGCGCAGCAGCGTGGATTTACCGGAGCCGGAAGAGCCGAGAATGGAGATGACTTCGCCTTCGCGGGCTTCGAGCGAAATACCTTTCAGCACTTCGACCTGACCGAAATTCTTGCGCAGGTTTTCGACTTTCAGCGCGACCGGCTTGGATGAGGATACTGTATTGCTCACGATGCTTTTCCTTCAGTCGGAATATTGGCCGGTACGCTGACAGGAACAGGCTGACGCAGATAAGGCGTCATGCGGTATTCAGCCAGCAGCAGAAGACGGGTCAGAATAAAGTTGATCGCCAGATAGATCGCACCGGCAACGATGAACACTTCAATCGCGCGGTAGCTTTCGGCAATCAGCTTGGCAGCAATGCCGGTGACTTCCATCAGGGTGATGATCGAGGCCAGCGAGGTGGCTTTGACCATGGAGATCATTTCATTGCCATAGGCAGGCAGTGCCTGACGCACAGCCAGCGGCATAACAATGCGGCGAAAAGCGGTGAAGCGTGACATGCCGCAGGCTTTGGCAGCTTCAATCTGGCCATGAGGAACAGACAGCAGGCCACCGCGGATGATCTCACCGGCATAGGCTGCGGTGTTCATGGTCAGCGCAATTACCGCACACCAGTATGGCTCACGCAGCACCGGCCACAGGAAGGAGTGACGGATCGCGGGAAACTGGCTGAGGCCGTAATAGATGATGAAGATCTGCACCAGCAGCGGTGTGCCGCGGAAAACAAACACATAAATACGGGCAATCCAGTCCAGCACAAAATTGCCGGACAGGCGCATCATCGCGATCAGCAGCGCAAGGCAGGCGCCCAGTGCAATCGCGGTTGCGGCCAGTTTCAGGGTCAGCGGAATACCCGCTGCCATTTCGACAAAGGATTCAGCGAAAAATTCAAAGCTCATCGGGCTCTCCTCACGCCGCGGGAGAAATAGCGCTCAGCGGACTGCAGAATGCCGCCTGAAACGGAGGAAATCAGCAGATAAAGCGCACCGGCAATCAGGAAGAAGTTGAATGGCAGGCCGGTTGAACCGGCGCCGATCTGAGCCTGACGCAGCAGTTCCACAACACCGGTGACAGACACCAGAGCGGATTCTTTCAAAGAAACCTGCCACACATTGCCAAGACCCGGCAGCGCATGACGCAGCGACAGAGGCGCAATGATACGACGGAATTTGAGCCAGCGACCCATGCCGCATGCGGTTGCTGCTTCCAGCTCGCCTTTGGCAACGGCTTTAAACGCACCGCGGAAGACTTCCGTATGATGCGCGCCGCAGGAAATAGCGATAGCCAGCATACCGGCGAGGAAGCCCGGAAAGCCGAGGAAACCCTCAGCGCCGAACAATTTGCCGATCGCGGTAATGGCTGCACTGCCGCCGAAATAAAACAGGTAGATAATCAGCAGATCAGGAATGCCGCGGATGATGGTTGTATAGCCGTCCGCGATGGTACGGGTAACCCGTCCGCCTGAGATTTTTGCCCAGGCACCGAATACGCCGATAACAGCGCCGAGCAGAAAGCCGGTCACAGCAAGGGCAACACTCATCAATGCGCCGGTGAGCAGAACCTGCCCCCAGCCATCTGGCCCGAAGCTGAGGATTTCAAAAAAGCTGAGTTGCTTCATAATGTCCTTGGCCGGTTAGAGATGAAGAAGAAAGTCATAGTCATATTCCTGTTGCCGATCCTGTTACGCCTTTTGCTCAGGCAAGGCTGGCTGAACATCATCCGGTATCGGATTGATGAAAACTGTACCGCCGAGGCGTTTTTTATGATCGGCTTTGGCCGCTGTGATATGCTCCGGATTGCGGAACAATTCTGCGGCCGTGCTGCTCATGATTTTTGCTGCATGTGCCATGCCTTTATGGGCAGCAGGTAGTTTACCCTGCGCCACCATTTGCCATGAGTGCAGCGGTGTGCCGATGGCACAGGTGGCACCGCGCATCTGCACGGTCGGAACAACCCAGCTCACGCTGCCGACATCGGTGGAGCCGACAAGGGAATTATCGCCGTTATACGGCTTATAGACCTCTTCGCAAAGAGCGAGCCCGTCTTTTGTTTCCACACCGTA
>JAIRVW010000260.1 GCA_031253705.1 Brucellaceae bacterium | reverse complement strand
ATTATCAAGGGTACGGACGATATTTTACAAGTACTGCGCGGCGAGGGCGCGGAGTTACAGGCACGCGCGAAACGCAACCAGAAAGAAGCAGCTGATCAGACAGATTGGGTTGAGGTTATTTTCCTGATTTTCTGGATCAGTATTTTCTTTGGCGGTTTTGGTTTTACACTCCTCGCGCCTGTCTTTGGCCGCAAAATCGGTCCCGGCCGTTATGAATGGCTGGGTGTTACCATTGCACTTGGCGGTGGTGGTGGCGGATCGTCTGGCGGCGGTGGTTTCGGTGGCGGTTTTGGTGGTGGCTTTGGCGGCGGATCATCGGGCGGAGGCGGCTTTTCCGGTGGCGGTGGCTCATCGGGCGGCGGCGGCGCATCGGGCAGCTGGTAAAGGGGCGGAACAATGACACAATCTCAGCACAATAAAATTTCGCCGGAAGACCGTCAGAATATTGCTGCAGCTATTCGTGAGGCTGAAGCGCAGACCGGCGGCGAGATTTATGCGGTTCTGGCACAGCGCAGTGATGATTATTTTTATGTCTCCGGCTTTATCGCCTGCTGCGGTATGCTGGTAACCGCCGTGATTGCGGCCTTTGTGGCGCATTATTACTGGTTTGATCTGTCTCTGCCGAAATTCGCGCTGGCGATTCTGGCGGCTTTTATCTGTCTGATAGCACTGCTGGCTCTGGTTCCGGCCTTGCGCATGGTGCTGGTGCCGCATCGGGTACGCTACCGGCGGGCGCATCTTAATGCGTTGCAGCAATTTGTGGCGCGCAATGTGCATCTGACCAGTAAGCGTACCGGTATTCTGCTGTTTGTATCTCTGGCCGAGCGTTATGCGGAAGTGGTGGCTGATGCGGGCATTAATGCCCGCGTGGATCAGCAGGAGTGGAATGCCATTGTTGCTACGTTAAGCAAGCATGCAGCGCAGGGAACGGTTTCCGACGGGTTTATTGAAGCGATTACTCAGGCCGGAAAGCTTCTGGCACAGCATTTTCCCAAAGAAGCGGGAGATAAAAATGAGCTGGAAGACCATCTGGTAGAGCTGTAGGAAACCCGGTTTGCAGCGCTTGCGCTTTGGGGCGCTGCTTCAATGATTTTTAAGATCGATTAAATTTCACTTTTGCTTGTTCAGGCGTGAAAAAATCGAAAAAAACGGTTCTTTTGTCACAATTTGATTGTTATTTTCAAAACGGAGCAGGCCGAAGGGAATTTAGGCAGTAGCGGTCTGTATAATGAGGAGTTCACCAGTGAGTGCCGATACAGACAAGAATGCGCAGGCTCAATTCGTCGTTGATTATCAGAACATATCAGAGCCTGTAGCTTCTCAGTTTTCTAAATTATTATTTGAATGGGCACCGGCAGAAGATATTGCTGCCTATGATGCCGGTGATATGGAAGAAGCCGCCAAGCTCGCATTGAAAGCGCTTGGTTCCTATCAGGCCGACAGGCCGGTAATCAGCGTTGATAATGACAGTATTTTGCGCCGTCGCGGACGTCCGCTGACCGTTGTGACCCTGATCAACCGCAATATGCCGTTTCTGCTCGATTCCACGATGGCGGAAATTCTCGAACGTTCCGGCATGATCTACATGGTTGTGCATCCGGTGCTCAATGTGGCGTTCAATGGCAGCACTTATGCAGTGCATGGCGAAGTCACTGCAGGCAAGAGCATTGCCGGTGCCGAACAGGTCAGCGTTATTCAGCTGCATCTGCCGCAACTGGATGAGGCTGCCCGTGCCGCTCTGGAGCAGGCGCTGGGGCAGGTTCTGGCCCAGGTCTATGCGGCTGTCAGCGACTGGAAACCGATGCTGGCGCGTCTCGATGAGGTGATCGCCTCTTATACGGCTGCAAAAAATATTGCTGACAGTGCGGAGGGGCGTGAATCTATTGCTCTACTGAAATGGCTGCGTGACGGCAATTTCACATTCCTCGGTATGCGTGAGTTCCGCTATGATGCGGGTAAAGGCACGCTGACACAGGCTGACAAACCGTCTCTCGGTATTCTGCGTAATGAAGATATCCGCGTGCTGCGTCAGGAGCAGGACAATGCCTCGATCACACAGGAACTGCAGGACTTTCTCAAAGGCGCTGAAAGCCTGCTGATCACCAAAGGCAACAGCCGCTCGCTCGTCCATCGTCGTGAATATATCGACTATATCGGTATCAAGCTGTTTGATGCGCAGGGGCAGGTTGCCGGTGAAATGCGTCTGGTCGGGCTGTTTACCTCGACCGCCTATACATCTTTCCTGAGCACGATCCCTTATCTGCGCGGCAAGGCGGAAGCGGTGATCAGCCGTCTTGGTTTTAACGCGGCTGACCATTCCGGCAAGGCGCTGGTGCGCGTGCTGGAAGACTATCCGCGCGATGATATGTTCCAGATTGATGTGGATGCGCTGACTGATCATGCGGAACTGATTGTGGCTCTGGATGAGCGTCCGCGTGTCCGCGTCCTGCCGCGTATTGACCGGTTCAGCCGTTTTGTCAGCGTATTGGTCTATCTGCCGCGCGACCGTTATGACTCAGTGGTGCGTGAGGCGATCAGCAATTATCTGATGGATGTCTATCACGGAGAATCCGTGGAATTTCATCCGGTGTTTCTTGATAAAGGTGTCACCCGCGTTCAGTTCATCATCCGTCGACATGACGGTAGTGTGAATGAAATAGCGCGTGAGGCACTGGAAAAGCAGATCCGTACTTTTGTCCGCACATGGGAAGATGGTGTGCGTGATGCCGCAGATGAAAGCTCGCAGACTTTTGCGCCGCGTATCATCGGTCTGGCCTCCGGTTTCCCTGAATCCTATCGCGAGACTTTTAATGAGAGTGAAGCGCTGGTTGATGCGGTGCGGATTGAAGCGCTGACGGAGCAAAATCCGCTGCATGTGGATTTCTACCGCTATGACACACAGGAGCCGCAAGCGGCTTTTCTGAAGCTCTATCATTTCGGTGAGGCGTTGGCGCTGTCGCAGCGCGTTCCTTTGCTGGAAAATATGGGCTTCCGCGTTATCAGCGAGCAAACCTTCACTCTTCCGGTGCAGACTGCAACGGGCGGTAAAAATACCGTTCATGTCCACGATATGCTGATTGTCAGCGCATCGG
Organism: Brucellaceae bacterium; assembly: GCA_031253705.1. GTDB lineage: Bacteria > Pseudomonadota > Alphaproteobacteria > Rhizobiales > Rhizobiaceae > Pseudochrobactrum. The sequence continues at coordinate 11,790 of JAIRVW010000260.1, read as the reverse complement.
AAAAGCCTGTCGATCTCAGCGATGACGGCGATCTGCTAGATGACGTGTTCCGCACCGTCTGGAGCGGACAGGCGGATAATGACGGTTATAACGGTCTGGCACAAAGCGGACGTCTGACAGCGCGTCAGATTATGATCCTGCGTATGTATGGCCGCTATCTTCAGCAGGCCGGTATTACCTATTCGCAGGACTTCATTGCAGCGGCGCTTAATCGTTATCCGGACATTGCCGCTCATCTCTACACATTGTTTGATCTGCGCTTTAATCCGGCACTGGCTAAACAGGCGGATACAGAAGCGAAAGAGCGTGCTGTTGTTGAAGCCATTGAAACGGCTCTGCAGGCGGTACCAAGCATTGATGATGACCAGATTTTGCGCCGTTATCGTAATTTGGTTGAAGCCTCTCTGCGCACCAATGCCTATATGCATGACAGCGAAGGCAATGCGCCGGTGACTTTGGCGGTGAAGCTTAATCCGCGTGCGGTTGATGGCTTGCCGGAACCACGCCCTTATCGTGAAATCTTTGTCTACGGGCCGGAAGTGGAAGGTGTCCATCTGCGCTTTGGTGCCGTGGCACGTGGTGGTTTGCGCTGGTCCGATCGTGCACAGGATTACCGCACGGAAGTATTGGGTCTGGTGAAGGCACAACAGGTGAAAAATGCAGTGATTGTGCCGGGTGGTGCCAAAGGCGGCTTCTATCCGAAACGTCTGCCGGTTGGCGGCGACCGCAATGCGGTGTTTGAAGCCGGACGCGCTGCTTACATTGCTTTCATTTCCACCATGGTTTCGATCACCGATAATATTATTGAAGGCAAGATTGTTCCGCCGGTTGATGTTATCCGTCAGGACAGCGATGATCCGTATTTCGTGGTTGCGGCGGATAAGGGCACAGCCACTTTCTCTGATACGGCCAATGCAATCAGTCAGGCACAGCATTTCTGGCTGGATGATGCTTTCGCTTCCGGCGGTTCTGCCGGTTATGATCATAAGAAAATGGCCATTACTGCCCGTGGTGCATGGGAAGCGGTGAAGCGTCATTTCCGTGAGATGGATATTGATATTCAGACCACACCATTCACTGTTGCCGGTGTGGGCGATATGTCCGGCGACGTATTCGGTAACGGCATGTTGCTGTCGCCGAAAATCAAACTGGTGGCCGCATTTGACCATCGCGATATTTTCATTGATCCGATGCCGGATACAGATATCAGTTTTGCGGAACGTCAGCGCCTGTTCAATGTGCCGCGTTCCAGCTGGCAGGATTATGACCGCTCCAAAATCTCTGCGGGTGGCGGTGTGTTCAGCCGTTCGCAAAAGGTGATTACCCTGTCTGAAGCGGCAGCCGAAGCAATTGGTCTGGATAAGCTGACAGCCAGCCCGAATGAAGTGATCGGTGCGATCCTGCGCGCGCAGGTTGATCTGCTGTGGTTTGGTGGTATCGGTACCTATATTCGTGCAGCCGGTGAAAGCGATGCGCAAGTCGGTGACCGTGCCAATGATGCGATCCGTATTACCGGTCGTGAGGTGCGTGCCAAGGTAATCGGCGAAGGCGCTAATCTGGGTGCCACCCAGCGCGGCCGTATTGAATACAGCCTCAATGGCGGTCGTTGTAATACGGATGCGATCGACAATTCGGCCGGTGTGAATTCGTCGGACGTTGAGGTCAATATCAAGATTGCCCTGACACCAAGCCTGCAGGATGGACGTCTGACTCGCGAAGCACGCGATGTGCTGCTGGCACAGATGACCGATGAAGTGGCCGCACTGGTGCTGCATAATAATTATGAGCAGCCGCTGGCTCTGTCGCTGGTTGAAAAACGCGGTGCATCCGAACTGCCATATCTGATGCGGATGATGTCGTCTCTGGAACGCCGCAAGCTGCTGGATCGCAAGGTGGAATATCTGCCGGATGATCAGGTGCTGGCAGACCGCCAGAAGCGCGGTGAGGCTCTGACCCGTCCTGAGCTGGCCGTGCTGCTGGCCTATGGTAAAATGGTGCTGTCTGATGATCTGATCGCCAGTAATCTGCCGGATGATACCTATTTGCATTCACGCCTCTTCGGCTATTTCCCTCAGGAAATGCAGGAGCGTTTTGCCAAGGATATTACCCATCACCGTCTGCATCGCGAAATCATTGCAACGCTTCTGTCCAATGATGCGATTAACCGCTGCGGGCCGACATTTATCAGCCGTCTGAATGATCTGACGGCCGAAGCACCGGCAGAAATTCTCCGGTCTTATGTAGCCGTGGCTGATGGTTTTGAAACCGAACAGCTCTATCAGGCGATCAATGCGCTGGATAATAAGATCTCCGGTAAAGTGCAGAATGAGTTCTATGCGCTGGTCGGGGAAATGCTGTTCTCAACCACCGCATGGGTGCTGCGCAATAACCGCTTTGATGCAACTTTGAGCGAAATGGTCAATGCGGTGAAGCGGACACGCATGGCACTGGAGCCGAAGCTTGAAGAGCTGATGCCGGATTTCATCTCGGATATGATCACTGCGGATACGGCAAAATATATGGCTAAAGGTGCCGGTGAAGCGCTGGCACGTAAACTCGCCCGTCTGCAATCGGCTAAGTTGATGGCGGATATTGCGCTGATTGCCTATCAGGGCAAAGCAGAGCTGATGACGGCTGCAACCGCTTATTTCAAAATTGTTGATGCTTTCCGTATTGCCAATATTGAAAAGGCTGCATCTGTTGTACCCGTGACGGATTATTATGATGGTCTGGCATTGTCGCGCGCCACAGACACAATCACACAGGCAACCCGTGCTGTGACGATGGAAGCGCTCACCAAATTCAAAGGTGAGGCTGATCCGGTACAGAGCTGGCTGACCCGTGATGCCGAGCGGATTGACGGTGTACGTCAGCGCATGATTGCGCTGACCGAAGGCGGAGATCTGAGTGTTTCCCGTCTGGCCGTGGCAGCCGGTTTCATGGCTGATCTTGCGGGTTGATCTTGCTCATTTTGCGAAATTCAAAAAGGCCGGTGGTATTTCATCGGCCTTTTTGTTTTAACTAACTGGAATGATGAATTGAGGGCAGTGATTTGAGCATCACACATCCGTCTGCAGAACGACCGGCGCACGACAGCGTATGGAACAAAGGCATCTGGGGCTGGATGTTTTTCGACTGGGCGGCTCAGCCGTTTTTTACAGTCGTCACCACTTTCATTTTCGGCCCTTATTTTATCTCCCGTATGTCGGCTGATCCGGTGGCAGGGCAGGCGGCATGGGGCTACGGCGTGGCTTTTGCGGGCATCGTCATAGCAATCCTGTCTCCGGCGCTGGGCTCAATTGCTGATAAAACCGGTGCAAGAAAACCGTGGATCGGTTTCTTTGCTGTCATCAAAATCATCAGCCTGTCCTTGCTGTGGTATGCCGAGCCGGGATCAGGCTATGTCTGGGTATTGCTGGCCTTCATCTGTGCTTCCATTGCGGCAGAATTCTCCATTGTTTTCAATGATTCCATGATGCCGAGACTGATCCCTGCCTCACATATCGGGCGGGTGTAGACTTTTGCATGGGGGCTTGGTTATCTCGCTGGAATGATCGTACTGATCTTTGTCGTCACCTGTCTGGCAGCCTCATCGGAAACCGGCAAAACGCTGATCGGTATTGAACCGCTCTGGCATCTGGATGCTTTGAAAGGTGAGGATGCCCGTATCACAGGGCCGATTGCAGCACTGTGGTATCTGATTTTCATTCTGCCGATGTTTATCTTCACGCCGGATCAGGAAAAGGGCATGGGGCTGAAAGCAGCCATTGGCGAAGGTCTGGCAGAGCTGAAAGAAACGCTGCATGAAGTCCGCAAAAAGGCGGCTCTGTTCCGTTTTCTGATCGCGCGGATGATCTATCAGGATGGTGTAAATGCGCTGCTGGCGCTGGGCGGCGGTTTCGCTGCGGCCATGTTCGGCTGGTCTATCACCGAGATTGGCCTGTTCGGCATTATCCTTAATGTCGTGGCGATTTTCGGCTGCTGGTTTGCCAGTTATATTGATAGCTGGTTCGGCTCCAAATGGGTGGTTGTGATATCGCTGGTGCTGTTGCTGATCGCCACTTTGGGTATTGTGTCCACGGGGCCGGATTACACGCTTTATGGTCTGGTACATTTTGCGCCGGATAGTAATACAGGGTTGTTTTCCTCCGGCGGGGAAAAAGCCTATCTGGCTTTCGGGATGTTGATCGGCATTGCCTTCGGACCGGTGCAGGCATCTTCTCGCTCGTGGTTTGCCCGCAGTGTCGAACCGCATGAAGCAGGACGCTATTTCGGCATTTATGCGCTGGCCGGACGCGCAACCAGTTTTCTGGCACCGTTTCTGGTGGCGAGCATGACGGCAGCGAGCGGTTCCCCGCGTCTTGGTATTGCCGTGCTGGTCGTGTTTTTTGTCGCCGGTTTGTATCTGGCGGTTAAAACTCCTTATCCGGCTAAGAATCCAGTCTAACACAAATAAAAAAGGCGGCTGAGAAGCCGCTTTTTTATTTGAATATGCCTGTTAGTGGCGGAAGTGGCGCATGCCGGTAAAGACCATGGCAATGCCTGCTGCATCAGCTGCTGCGATCACTTCATCATCGCGCATTGACCCGCCTGGCTGGATAACGGCGGTGGCACCGGCTTCAACAGCTGAGATCAGACCGTCAGCAAACGGGAAGAAAGCATCGGAAGCAACGACTGAGCCTTTGGTCAGTGGTTCGCCGCCTGCTACTGCTGCTGCATCTTCGGCCTTGCGCGCTGCAATGCGGGAAGAGTCGATGCGGCTCATCTGGCCTGCGCCGACACCGACGGTTGCACCGTCTTTAACATAGACAATCGCATTGGACTTAACGTGTTTGGCAACACGGAAAGCAAATTTCAGGTCGATCATTTCCTGTTCGGTCGGCGCACGTTTGGTCACGACTTTAAGGTCGAGATCATCAACATTGCCATTGTCACGGTTCTGGATCAGCAGACCACCGGCAACGGTTTTAGCGGCAATACCCGGTGCGCGGACATCCGGCAGACCGCCGGTTACCAGCAGACGCAGGTTCTTCTTGGCTGCAACAATTGCCTGTGCTTCCGGTGTTGCATCCGGCGCGATAATCACTTCGGTGAAAATCTTGACGATTTCCTCGGCAGCTTCCGCATCCAGTGTACGGTTGAGAGCGACAATACCACCAAAGGCTGAAACTGTATCGCAGGCATAGGCCTTGAGATAAGCGTCTTTCAGCGATACGCCTTCAGCTACACCGCATGGATTGGCATGCTTGATGATCGCAACGGCAGCGGTTTTCGCCGGATCAAATTCTGCCACCAATTCATAAGCTGCATCGGTGTCATTGATATTGTTATAGGAAAGCTGCTTACCTTGAAGCTGGGTGGCTGTGGCCACACCGGCGCGGGTTTCACCGGTCAGATAGAAACCGGCCTGCTGGTGCGGGTTTTCACCATAGCGCATTACGGAATGCAGCTTACCGGCGAGTGCGCGGTGCAATGGTGCTTCCTCTTTTGTGGTTTCAGCAAACCAGCCGGAAATTGCAGCATCATAAGCAGCGGTACGGGCAAAAGCCTTACCGGCCATGCGCTGACGGAAAGTATAAGGCAGGGAACCATTGCCGGTTTCCAGCTCAGCAACAACGCTGTCATAATCATTAGGATCGGTGACGATCGTCACATAGGCATGGTTTTTGGCCGAAGCGCGGATCATTGCAGGGCCGCCGATATCGATATTCTCAACGGTGGTGTCGTAGTCACCGCCCTGATAACGCACTTCTTCAAACGGATAGAGATTGATCACAACCAGATCAATGCCGGTAATATTATGGGCTTCCATCGCTGCCACATGTTCCGGATCATTACGCACAGCGAGCAGACCGCCGTGAACACTCGGATGCAATGTTTTGACGCGACCATCCATGATTTCAGGAAAATTGGTGATTTCCGAAACGTCGCGCACAGGAATACCGGCTGCTGCGATGGATTTGGCGGTGCCGCCGGTGGACAGAAGCTCAACGCCCTTTGCGTGCAATGCGCGGGCAAAGTCTACCAGACCGGTTTTATCCGATACGGAAAGCAGTGCGCGGCGCACAGGGAAAAGATCAGGAGCGGGAATATGTTTGGAGCTGACAGCCATGACGGTCTCTTTGTGCTTTATGTCTGGAAAATGCGGGGAGCTGCTGGCATCCAGGCCAGCGGCAGGCATTCCGGTTAAAGTGGGACCAGAGCCACCTACCACAGCAGGTGACGGAATCCTATTCCAAATCAGCAGATTTGAACATCTGTCACACATATTGACCAAGGCCGGTGCGGGTAAAGCGCCAGCTGATATGATCTGCCTCCATGGCGGAGAAAGTCAGCACGATCTGGCGTGAGCGTACAGGGCCGCGGAAACCGGCGAAGAAGATGGAATCTTCGAGCTGTGGCATCACATCAGCGCAGGAAAAGGCCCAGCTGTCATCGTGATCGGCGGTCAGATGCACCACGCCGTCTTCATCCATGCGGATATAAACCTGCGGATGAATGTGGAACCGCACTGTTACCAGATCGGTTTGCTGTTTGTTTTTGTTGCTGCGCGTTGGTTTCAGGTGCGATTTGATAAAGCGGTCGACGCCTTCAATCAGACTGCCATTATGGGACAGCACCATTTGCCGCTCATGCGTATAACCGAACAGTCGCACATAGCCGTCATGGCTGGCGACAAAACCCTGTTCGCCCATGGCTTCCAGCCGCTGACGTCTGACGCTGGTTGGTCCTGCAATAATCGGCGTGCCGAGAACGCTGGAAATGCTGGAATTGAGGCTGAAACGGCATGACGATGTGTCGTTGATGGTTGCCGTTGAATGCGCTGCCGTGGTGCGGCCAAGCGGGCGGAATTCCGGCGGGCCGTAACGGTCGATACCGGAATTGACAATATAGCGCTGACGGCCGGAGGACATTTCAAAAGCCAGACAACCGGCATGGGCATCGCGCGAGGCTGTGACCGGCGGCGGCAGACCCGTATCCGCAATGATTGTGGTTGAGCCCATATGCAGACGTTCATAACCGGAATGCGGCGCATGGGTGAGCGGTGCACCGTCTGTCTCATCATGGCGTAGCACGGAAATCAGGCGCTCCGGCAATGTCGGCCCCACGCCGTTGAACAATGCCAGACTGCCGTCCTGATGACGGAAGAAGCGCAAGGCTGGTAGCATCCGCTCAACAGTTTCAATCAGCGCTTTCGGTGGTGCTTCATTGCCGTTGCTATAGGTCTGGCGCAGTGGCAGCAGATCGGCCAGCAATTCCAGAATGGATGCTGGATTGCGCGAAATATGCCCGCCATCGGCCAGTATCTGCCGGTTCAGTTCATATTCGAGGTGACGGCGTGCTGAGCGCGCCATGGATTGCGAGACCGGCAGTGCAAGACTGGCAAAAGCTAGTGCAATACGCGCACGTAATTTGTCTTCACCATCATCCATCACGCCGGTCATGGTGCGCAAATAGCGTACCTGCATCGCCAGCGAGCGCATGAATTTGCGATAGGTGGCAAGATCGGAGGTGGCAAGAATAATGTTTGAATGCTGGAGCCATGCGATAATGCGCTGCGCGGTAATTTCCGGCGACCATGCAATGCCTTCAATGCGTTTGCCATGCATGCGGATCCAGTCTTCGACCAGAGCACGGGCATTGACCATTGCCAGTTCGGTTCCGGCAGCGCGCATATTGCGCAACCAGCCAAAGGAATGCAGCGAGGCTTCCCATGCATCGGTCGGCGGTTCAATGGCAAAAGGGGAGAGGCCGCCGGTTTCTACCAGACGTCCGGCCAGCGCATAGCGGCCGTGATAAAACTCCTGCGCCAATTGCGGATCGGCAACGCGCAAATCCGGCGGGGCAATCAACACCCGCTCCGGTGTAAAGCCGGAAAAACGCCAGCGAAACATCGGCCCGCGCCGCACACGTCTGCTGAAACGTCGCCAGCCTTGGGCGACGGCCAGTGTCCATAGGTGCGGGGTTTCGCTCAGCGCGACATTCACGGCAGGGTACTCCTTAGAGCATGTCGCGCTCAAATGAATTCATTGGAGCTACCGCGAACATGCGACAATTAAAACAATTCAGAGCGAGTGCAATGGGTACGATTAAACGTGACACGCTCTGGTGCATACCGGCACGGCCAAATCCGGCGGCAATATGCTTCGTTATTCATGCGCTATGATCTATCATTCCACGGCAATAGTGAACTCTTTGTTAACTAAGAGTTGCTGAATGATGTGGATCAGCATGTTTTTTTAAGAATCAGATAAGTTATTTGATAATTTTTCAGGCCGGACGACGGAAGCGCGCAGCAAAGAAACCGTCAAGACCCGCCATTTTCGGCTCATCATGAGGCAAATCAGCAGGCGTTGAACGCAGGAAGCCCTGATCTGTGATCAGCTGTTCCAGACCTTTCAGTTCTTCGGGCTTGAATGGTTCGGCTTGCAGTACGCCTTCTGCGAGAATGGCCTGCGCCATGTCTTCGCCTTCCTCGCGGTTGAGCGAGCAATTGGAGAAGACAATGATGCCGTCCGGTTTCACCAGAGAAATGGCATGGCGCAGCAGCTTGGCCTGTACCTGTGCCAGCCGGACAATATCATCCGGTGTTTTTGTCCAGAGTACGTCAGGGTGGCGACGCACAGTGCCGGTGGATGAGCAAGGGGCATCGAGCAGAATAGCGTCAAACAGCTCATCCGCCTGATAATCGAGAATATTGGCCGCGATTAGTTCCGCGTCCAGTTGCAAACGATCGAGATTGCTTTTCAGACGCTTGAGGCGGTTCTTATTGATGTCGAAAGCGGTGACTTTCGCACCGGCCATAATCAATTGTGCAGTCTTGCCGCCGGGCGCAGCGCAAAGATCGGCAACACGTTTGCCTTTAATATCCCCGAGCAATGTCGCTGGCAGGCTTGCAGCAGCATCCTGCACCCACCATTCACCTTCCGCAAAACCTTCGAGCGAGGTGAGGGCACCTTCAAAAGAACCGAGCCGTACGGAGCCGTTTGGCAGCAATGTGCCGCCGAGCTTGTCAGCCCATTCTGCGGGATTGCTTTTAACTGTCAGATCGATGGATGGTTCATAGGCCTGCATCGCCAGAATAGCTTCAGCCTGTTCTTTGCCATAGGTCTTGGTCAGGCTTTCAATATACCAGTCAGGGCCGTTCGGAATTTTCAGCTCGATGGCGCGCTCTTTATTGCGGGTGAGGCGGCGCAGCACGGCATTGACAAGACTGGCATATTTGCGGTTACGCGGGTCGATATTGGCGGAAGTTACCGCCAGATCAACCGCTGCATGATCCGGTACATCGAGATAGAGGATTTGTGCCGCACCGACATGGAGCAATTGCTGTAAGGCAGTCGCATTGGCAGGCAGCGGACGATCAAGCAGCTTGCACAATGCCGTTTCAATGGTGTTGCGATTGCGCAAGGCGGTGCCGAGAATAGCGCGTACCAGTGAGCGGTCGCGATCATCCAGTTCCATATATTGCGGGTGACCGTGATGCGCATCCGTGAGGCCGTCCAGCGATGTGTTCTTGGCAACCACGGCATTGAGCAGTTTGGCAGCGCATTGACGTACATTCAGACCCGGATGCTCAGCTTCAAGCTTTGCGCGATATTCGGTTTCAGACAGTCCCAATGTGTGGTCTGCCTTTGGCTCAGCCTGAACCTGCTTATTAAACGGCTTCTTATGCGGGCGGGAGCCGGTGCGTTTAGCGGCAGGTTTGTTATCGCTCAAGACCATGGTCCTTTATAGGGTTTTTCCGGCTCATCATCCGGTGAAGAATCGCTGCCTGCTGCCTGTCCCCACGGATTATTCCGTGTCGGTGTGCTGCGCGGGCGGTTCTGTGATTGGCTATTTGTCGGGCTATATGCACCAGACTGACGGTTCTGAAAACCATTATCTGTATTATCATAGACAGAATTAATGCCCATTTCCTGCGCGATACCTTCCAGTGCGGCAATACGGTTTGCCGTATCAGGGTGGGTGGAGAACAGATTATCCGCACCGCGTCCGCTTAAAGGATTGATAATAAACATATGCGCGGTTGCCGGATTATGCTCGGCCTCTTCATTCACGGTTTCATGGGCGCCGCGTGCAATCTTGTTCAGGGCAGAGGCCAGCCAGAGCGGGTTGCCGCAGATTTCTGCACCGCGCCGGTCGGCAGCATATTCGCGGGTACGGCTGACGGCCATCTGCACAATCATTGCCGCGAAAGGCGCAACCAACATGGCGATGATCGTACCGATCATGCTCAGGGCATTGTTGTTTTCACGGTTGCCGCCAAAGAACATTGCGAAATTACCAAGCATGGAAATTGCACCGGCAAGCGTTGCGGTGATTGTCATGGTCAGCGTGTCGCGGTTTTGCACATGTGCCAGTTCATGAGCCATCACGGCGGCAACTTCCTGCTTGTTCAGGCGCTGCAACAGGCCGGTGGTGGCAGCAACGGCTGCATTTTCCGGATTGCGGCCGGTCGCAAAAGCATTGGGCTGGTCTTCATGGATGATATAGATACGTGGCTGCGGCAGACCGGCACGGTCCGATAATTCGCGTACGATACGGTAATATTCCGGCGCAGTATTTTCATCCGCTTCCTGCGCATTATACATACGCAGCACCATCTTGTCGGAATTCCAGTAGCTGAAGAAATTCATGGCAACGGCAATCACCAGAGCAATCATCATGCCGGTTGAGCCGCCGATCAGATAACCGATACTCATAAACATGGCTGTCATGAAGGCAATCAGCATGGCAGTACGCATCATGTTCATTCAGTATCTCCGTTCCGGTTCATCAATAAGGTCATTTTCATGTGATGATAAAATGGGGCCTGCACACTATATCTTCAATAAGACAAGGGCTATGATAGCACTGCTAAAACTTAATTTGATATATGCTGCAGACGGACAGGACAAAACCATGGATAATGAAACGCCATCAGCGAATAATAATGTGGTTTCATTGGCCGATTATCAGAAGTCGGATGCCCCTGCGCCACGCAAAACATTTGAAGAACTGCCGCCTGCTGCCCAGCGTGCTTTGCTGGAAGCGGAAGCGCGACGTGAAGCCGAGCAGAAAAGTGAAGCTGCAAAAGAAATCGGCGGACGTGGCGGCAAAGATCCTGCGCGTTATGGCGACTGGGAAATCAAAGGCCGTACGATTGATTTTTGAGGCTGCTTTGTGAGCCGTATCTCCGGTCATTTGGTATTTCGTCTTGCTGTCCCTGAGGAACGGCAAGCGCTGGAGGATTTAAAACGCCGTTCGTCCCTGATGCAGGAAGCGCATCGTGCGTTTTTACTGGCGCATCCTGATGCGATTGATCTGCCCGAGAGCTACATCACTTCACAGGCTGCTATGGTGGCGTTGCTAAATGGTGAGATTGCCGGTTTTATCGTAACGCTGCCGAAAAGTGCAGATCGCTATGAGATTGAAGACCTGTTCGTTGCGCCGGAAAATATGGGCGCGGGTATCGGGCGGGCACTGATTGCTGAAATGCTGAAAACCATAGTATTAGCAGGCGCAGACTCTGTTGAAGTGATTACTTCCGAAGAGAGCAAGGGATTTTATCAGCGCTGCGGTTTTCAGGAAACAGAGATTGTACCGGTTGAGTTTGGCACTGCTATCCGTATGGTGCGGATCTGCTGAGCAGGTGAATATCAGCTTGTTATGATTCACGTGAAATGGCCGGATGCAGGGCGTAGTAAATATCCCATTCATCCTCACCGGTTTTATGAAATCCATGCTTCTCGTAGAAACGGGCGGCATCACTTTGCTGTAAGACGCTGAGCTTGATAATTTTTTTCG
>JAIRVW010000303.1 GCA_031253705.1 Brucellaceae bacterium | reverse complement strand
ACTTTTGCAGTGTAAATCACCGCGCCGATGCCGGTGGTGACACCGCAGCCGATGTAGCAGATCTTGTCGAAAGGCGCATCTTCACGCACTTTGGCCAGCGCGATTTCCGGCAGAACGGTGAAGTTCGAGAAGGTCGAGCAGCCCATATAATGGAAGATTTCGCCGCCATCGCAGGAGAAACGCGAGGTGCGGTCCGGCATCAGGCCCTGACCCTGTGTGGCGCGGATCGAGGTGCAGAGATTGGAGCGCTGCGACAGACAGGTTTTGCACGAGCGGCATTCCGGTGTGTAAAGCGGGATCACATGGTCACCTGGTTTCAGTGTGGTCACGCCTGCACCGACTTCGCGCACAATGCCTGCACCTTCATGGCCGAGAATGGCCGGAAACTTACCTTCGGAATCAAGACCGGACAGCGTATAGGCATCCGTATGGCACACGCCGGTTGCCATCACTTCCACCAGAACTTCACCGGCTTTCGGACCACCGATTTCGATTGTTTCAATAGTAAGGGGCTTGTTGGCCTCCCAGGCAACGGCTGCACGCGATTTCATGGCTTTGTTCCTCTTAAATCAGTGGTCTTTTATTTCAGATAAGAGCGGATAATCCGCATAAGCTGGTCGATTTCACTATCCATTTCAGCCGGAGACAGGGCTTTCTGCGGCTGCTGGAATGTTTCTTTCAAGTGACTTTCCAGAACTTCAGCCATCAGGCCGGTGGCGGCACCACGCATGGCGGCTAGCTGCTGTAAAAGCGCGCCGCATTCCGTGCCTTCCTCAACCGCGCGCTCCAACGCCTCCGCTTGCCCCTTGATACGGCGCAGGCGTGTCATGACGCGTTTCTTGGCTTCAGGCGAGTGAGGCATGGTTTTCCGTTGCTCTGTGTTGCGGTGAAATTATATACTATGGGGGAGTATGTCAATTGATTGTCATGTGCTACGGGATGCTACATCAGAGAAATTGCAAAACACTGCCGGAACCGCTTATACCGGACGGAAATGAATTAACGATCAGGTCTATGCCTTTGCCTCATTCTTCTGCTGTTTCCCTGCCGCTTTTGCCTGTGCGTGAGGCGCTGCCGCAACTAGATTATGCCTTGCAGGTTGGCGGTTCTGCCGTTCTGGTTGCGCCGCCCGGTGCGGGTAAGACGACTTTGGTGCCGCTGCATCTGTTACAGGCCGCGTGGTGCAAGGACGGACGGATTATTGTGCTGGAACCGCGCAGGCTGGCAGCACGCGCAGCGGCCACGCAAATGGCACGCCTGCTGGGCGAAGAGGTCGGCAAAACGGTCGGCTACCGGATGCGCCTCGACAGCCGCTATAATGCGCAGACGCAAATTCTGGTGGTGACGGAAGGCGTGTTCGCCCGCATGATCCTTGATGATCCGGAACTCTCCGGCATCAGCGCGGTGCTGTTTGACGAATTTCATGAGCGCAGTCTGGATGCGGATTTTGGTCTGGCTCTCGCATTGGATGTGCAGGGCGCCTTGCGTCCCGATCTCAAAATTCTGGTGATGTCGGCAACGCTTGACGGTGCGCGGGTAGCGGAACTTCTGGATAATGCGCCGGTGGTGGAAAGCGAAGGCCGCAGTTTTCCGGTAGAAATCCGCTATCAGGAACGCAAAGCGGAGGAGCGGATTGAAGATGTTATGGCGCGGACAATCCGCACTGTTCTGGCCGATGAACAGGGTAGTTTGCTTTGCTTCCTGCCCGGTCAGGGCGAGATTGAGCGTACAGTGCGTGCATTAGAAGGGCGTGTCGGCGAGTATGTGATGCTGTGCCCGCTTTATGGCGCCATGGACGGGCGCGATCAGGATGCGGCAATCAAACCGGCACCGGAAGGCAAGCGCAAAGTGGTGCTGGCGACTTCGATTGCTGAAACCTCGATTACCATCGACGGTGTGCGAGTGGTGATCGACAGCGGTCTGTCCCGTCAGCCACGTTTTGAACCGGCAACCGGTCTGACACGGCTGGAAACCGTGCGGGCTTCGCAGGCGGCGATCACCCAGCGGGCGGGGCGTGCAGGACGAACCCAATCCGGCATAGCGATCCGGCTCTGGCATGAGGGGCAGACATCCTCACTGCCGCGTTTTACCACGCCGGAAATTCTGGAAGCTGATCTGTCATCGCTGTTGCTCGATTGTGCGGCATGGGGCGTGCAGAATATCAGTGATCTGCGTTTGCTGGATCAGCCCTCAGCGGCCAGCCTGAAAGAGGCAGCAACCTTGCTGAAACGGCTTGGCGCATTGGATGGTGACGGACGGCTGACGGCTTCCGGTGAGCAGATAAGAAAACTGGCTTTGCCGGTGCGGCTTGCGCATATGGTGGCAGAGGCTGCCAATCGCGGAGAGGCTTTGCAGGCGGCAGAGCTTGCCGTGCTGATGACCGAGCGCGGCCTTGGCGGTAATGATGTTGATCTTGATGTGCGGCTTTCCCGTTTCTGCCGTGATCGGGGTGACCGTGCGCAAAAGGCACGCGGACTGGCACGGTCTCTGATTAAAGATTTGCCCTCCATCAATGCACAAAACAAAGATGAAGCCCATGCCGGACGCCTGTTGCTGGACGCCTATCCGGATCGGGTCGCCAAAGCGCGTGGCAATGGCGGGCAGTTCATTCTGGCTAATGGCCGTGGCGGCGAACTGGATGCGAGCCAGCATCTGTCGCGCGCGCAATGGCTGGTCGTCGCTGATCTGACCGGACGAGCAGGGGCGCAACGCATTCTCTCCGCCGCTGAGGTGAGTGAAGAGGATATCCGCAAAAGTCTGGCAAGCCAGATCGAAGGCGGACAACAGGTCATCTATGATCCTGAACGCAAAGCTCTGCGTGCCCGTGAGGCGGTAAGACTGGGGGCGATAACGCTGTCCGAGAAAAATCTGGCAGCGCCATCGGGTGAGGCTGCCGATCTGGGCGTTATTCAGGCGGTACGCCAATATGGTTTGGATATTCTGCCTTGGGACAAGTCTTCTTTAACGCTGCGTCGTCGCCTTGGCTGGCTTTACCGCGGGCTTGGTGAGCCTTGGCCATCGATGGATGATGAGCATCTGCTGGCAACACTGGAAGACTGGTTGCTGCCGTTTCTGACCGGTGAGGCGCGGCTCGATAAAATCAGTCAGTCCGCCCTGATGAATGGCCTGCGCTCGCTCGTGCCGTTTGACCTGCAAAGGCAGATTGATACTTTGGCACCAACGCATTTTACTGTGCCGACCGGTTCCAATATCGCGATTAATTATGAAGGTGATGAGCCGGTGATTGCCGTGCGGGTACAGGAACTATTCGGTCTGACAACGCACCCTTCCATTGCCCGTGATACCGTGCCGCTGCTGCTGGAATTATT
>JAIRVW010000138.1 GCA_031253705.1 Brucellaceae bacterium | reverse complement strand
GACTTCAGCCTTTGCTGCGGATGTTATCAGCGAATCCCGCAATCAGCCGGTGCTGGTGGATTTCTGGGCGCCGTGGTGCGGTCCGTGCCGTCAGCTGACACCGCTGATTGAAAGTGCGGTGAATGCTGCACAGGGCACGGTCAAGCTGGTGAAAATGAATATTGATGATCATCCGGTGATTGCCGGACAATTGGGTATTCAGTCGATTCCGGCGGTCATTGCTTTCGTCAACGGCCAGCCTGTTGACGGCTTTATGGGCGCTTTACCGGAAAGCAAGATCAAAGAATTTATTGATAAGGTTGCCAAAAGCGCCGGTGCTAAAAGCGGCCCGCAGGCTGCGATTGAAGAAGCTTTGGCGGCAGCACAGGAAATGCATGAGCATGGTGAGGCTGATCAGGCCGCGCAGATTTATGCCGCTGTTTTGCAGAACGCTCCGGATAATGTGACGGCTCTTGCCGGTATGGCCGGATGCCTGTTTGATCTCGGTGAACTGGACGGCGTGCGTGATGTGCTTGCGCAGGTGCCGGACAAACAGAAAGATGATCCGAAAATCCGTGCGGTTGAGGCGCGTCTCGCTTTGGCGGATCAGGTGGCGCATCTGGGTAATCCTGCGGAATTACAGGCACGTCTGAACGCAGACCCGAATGATCATCAGGCACGTTTTGATCTGGCAATGATTGCCAATGCTCTGGATAAGCGCGAAGAGGCCGCAGACGGGCTTCTGGCGATTATGAAAGCAGACCGTGCATGGAATGAAGATGGTGCACGCAAGCAATTGCTGCAATTCTTTGAGGCATGGGGCTTTAAAGATTCGGCAACATTGAGCGGTCGTCGCAAATTATCGTCGCTGTTGTTTGCTTAAAAATTGGCAGGAGCGGTCTCCTTTTGGGAATGATCGCTCCGTTTTGAATGTGAAGTGAGTGCCGGAGCATGAAACCGGCGCGGATGTGTGAGGTAAATTTTATGCAGGCGGGCAATGTCCATTACCGAAAAGCGTCAGACTTACCGGAAGTGATTCCGGTGTTTCCGCTGGTGGCCGGCCTGTTATTGCCTCGCGGACAAATGCCGCTGAATATTTTTGAGCCGCGCTATCTGGTGATGGTTGATGAGGCTTTGGCGGGTGACCGTCTGATCGGGATTATTCAGCCGAAAATCGTCAATGGCGTTGCGGTGGAAGATAAAGAAGGTGCGGCCAAAGGCACTGATAAGCCGGAGCTGAGCGCAATCGGCTGCCTCGGCCGTATCACTTCCTATACGGAGACCGGTGACGGCCGCATGCTGATCACCTTGCAGGGGATTTGCCGTTTCCGCTTAGAAGAAGAATTGCCGGTACCGCATCCGTTCCGCATGGCTCGGATTACGCCTTATCTGCAGGATCTGGAAGAAGAGCAGGGCGAGCAGGACGTTGACCGGGAGGCATTGCTGCAGGCTTTCCGCGATTATCTCGAAGCCAACGGCCTTGAGGCCGACTGGGAAAGTATTGCCAAAGCCGGTAATGAAACACTGGTCAATGCGCTGTCGATGATGTCGCCTTTCGGTGAGGCTGAAAAACAGGCTTTGCTGGAAGCGCCCGACCTGAAAACCCGTGCGGAAACACTGGTCGCGATTACTGAGATTGCCTTGGTGCGTAACGGTGATGATTATGGTTCAGGTCTGCAGTAATATTGCACGGTAATGGGGGCGGATATGCAAGATCAGGATGTGATTAAACAGATTGATCCGAAAATGCTGGAATTGCTGGTTTGCCCTTTAACCAAAGGGTCGCTTGATTATGACCGTGAGCATAGTGAGCTGATCTCCAAAAAAGCCAAGCTGGCCTATCCGGTGCGGGAAGGGATACCGATCCTGCTGGCATCCGAAGCGCGCACCTTAGAATAGCTTGCTTTTTATCCTTTACTGTCAGTCGTTTAGGATTATTGCGAAATTCGCAAAAATATGAGTCAAATCTTGCGTTTGACACTTTCCCCCCTTTGAGCTTTTGGGCTATGAATAGTGCGAATTTTTCGCATGAGCGCTTTGCCTTTGAGATTATTGACGGGGGAGGAGTGCTCTGAATTTAAAGACGATCACCGGCAGGATTTGACAGGCCGGTGATCTGAATAAAGGCATGGCAAATGGCACCTAAAAAACTGTTTCTTCTGCCGGGCGATGGCATCGGCCCTGAGGCAATGGCAGAAGTCCGCAAAATCATCACCTATCTGAATGAAGAAAAAGGCCTTGGCTTTGAAACCGATGAAGGTCTCGTCGGTGGTTCAGCCTATGATGCCCATGGTCAGGCGATTTCAGAAGGCGATATGGAAAAGGCACTGGCTGCCGATGCCGTATTGTTTGGTGCTGTCGGCGGTCCGAAATGGGACAGCGTGCCTTATGAAGTACGTCCGGAAGCAGGTCTGCTGCGTCTGCGTAAAGATCTGGCACTGTTTGCGAACCTGCGCCCTGCAATCTGCTATCCGGCTTTGGCTGATGCCTCGTCGCTGCGTCCTGAAGTCGTTGAAGGTTTGGATATCCTGATCGTTCGCGAACTGACCGGCGGTGTGTATTTTGGCGAGCCGAAAGAAATCATCGATCTGGGCAACGGCCAGAAACGCGGTATCGATACGCAGGTTTATGAAACCTATGAAATCGAACGCATTGCCGGTGTGGCTTTTGAACTGGCGCGGACACGCGGCAACAAAGTCACTTCGATGGAAAAACGCAATGTGATGAAATCCGGCGTGTTGTGGAACGAAGTTGTCACCGCAACCCATAAGGCCAAATATGCTGATGTGCAGCTTGAGCATATGCTGGCGGATGCCGGTGGTATGCAGCTGGTACGCTGGCCGAAGCAGTTCGACGTGATCGTAACCGACAATCTGTTCGGCGATATGCTGTCTGACGTTGCTGCAATGCTGACCGGTTCGCTCGGCATGCTGCCATCCGCATCGCTCGGTGCGCCGGATGCGGCAACCGGTAACCGTAAAGCGCTGTATGAACCGGTACACGGTTCGGCTCCGGATATTGCCGGTAAAGGTATTGCCAACCCGATTGCAATGATTGCTTCTTTCGCAATGTGCCTGCGCTACTCCTTCAATCTGATTGAAGAAGCTGATCGTCTGGAAGCTGCCATTGCTGCGGTTCTCGATGATGGTATCCGCACTGCGGATATCTGGGCAGAAGGCTCGAAGAAAGTAGGCACTGTTGAAATGGGCGATGCAATTCTCGCCAAGTTCAAAGCCCTGGCTGCTTAAAAATACAGGCAGCCGACAGACAGGCTGCCTCTATCACCCAATAAAAAACCGCCGGAGCATTGCTGCTCCGGCGGTTTTATTTTGAGGCATAGTGTTTATTCTACGTGATCAAGATCGCGGTCTTTGGTTTCACGTACAAAGATCAGACCAATAATCAGGGTCATGAGTGCAATGATGATCGGATACCAGAGGCCGTAATAAATATCGCCTTTGGCTGCGCTCATCGCAAACACGGTTGCCGGAAGCAGACCACCGAACCAGCCGTTACCAATATGGTAAGGCAGTGACATACCGGTATAGCGGATGCGGGTCGGGAACATTTCCACCAGAATGGCGGCAATCGGGCCATAAACCATCGTTACATAGATCACCAGAATGGTGAGGATGAGAACGGTCAGCGGCCAGTTTACCTGATCCGGATCAGCCACCATTTTGAAAGTGCCTGCATCAGGGATGGTGTAGACTTTCTGCTCACCGATTGTTGCCGCATCGGCTGCCGGAACCAGTTTGGCAGCGACCATCTGATCGGCTGTCATGCTGACGGATTCACCGGCGCGGATAGTATCTGCATTCAGAGCCAGTTCCGGATTGGCGGCAACAAAGGCATCAAGCTTGGCATCCGGCACTTTGGCGGCATTCCGTACCAGAGGGAAACCGGCTTTTTGCAGAGCCAGATTAACATCATGGATAAAGGCCGGTCCGCGTGCAGCGGCATCAGCGCCTGTTGCATCATAGGATGTTACAGTGCTTTCACCGATTTTAACACTTGCTGCAGTGCCTGCTGCGCCGGTTTCAATCGTGTATGGCACGGAAGAACGGGACAGGAAGGCAGTCGCTACGTCACAGGACGTGGTGAATTTGGCAGTACCAACCGGATTGAACTGGAAAGTACAATCGCCCGGTGCTGCAGTGATGGTTGCGCTGATGGTGGCTTCCGCACGGGCAAGCGCCGGATTGGCGGCGGCTGTGAGAGCTTTAAACAGCGGGAAGTAAGTGAAGATTGCCAGTGCAAGACCTGCCATGATGATCGGCTTACGGCCGACTTTATCCGACAGCCAGCCCCAGAACAGGAAGAACGGGGTTGCGATCAGAAGGGCAATGGCAATCATGATATTGGCCGAAATGCTTTCAACCTTCAGCACGTTTTGCAGGAAGAACAGCGTATAGAACTGACCGGAATACCAGACTACAGCTTGACCTGCGGTCAGACCGAACAGGGCAATCAGAGCAATCTTGGCGTTTTTCCAGTGACCGAAAGATTCTTTCAGCGGAGCCTTGGACTGTTTGCCCTCTTCTTTCATTTTCTTGAAAGCAGGGGATTCACTCATCTGCATACGGATCCAGACGGAAATACCGAGCAGAACAACCGAGATCAGGAACGGAATACGCCAGCCCCAAGCTGCAAATTCTTCTGCAGTCATGGAATTCTGAATCAGCAGAATCACGATCAGCGACAGGAACAGACCGAAAGTCGCGGTGGTTTGAATCCACGATGTGTAGAAACCACGGCGTCCGTTTGGCGCATGTTCAGCCACATAAGTCGCTGCACCGCCATATTCACCGCCCAGAGCCAGACCCTGCAGCATACGCAGGCCGATCAGAATAATCGGTGCAATAATGCCGATGGATGCCGAACCCGGCAACAGGCCGACGAGGAAGGTTGAAAGCCCCATCACCACGATGGTGACAAGGAAGGTATATTTACGGCCGACCAGATCGCCGATACGGCCGAAGAACAGCGCACCGAACGGGCGCACCAGAAAGCCTGCCGCAAAAGCCAGCAGCGCGAAAATATTACGGGTTGTTTCAGGATATTCACTAAAGAAGGCGGCCCCGATATAAATTGCCAGTGAGCCGTAGAGATAGAAATCATACCATTCAAAGACTGTTCCAAGCGATGAGGCAAAAATAACTTTGCGCTCTTCCTTGGTCATTTTAGGGGCGCGTTCGCGCGCACCATCAATTGCTGCCATTCTTTTTCCTCCCGGATAAACCCTGTGACCGTTCCCTTATTGCCACCGGGTGTTGATTGTTTTCTGCCTTTCAGTAATTCCGAATATGCTCATTCTGAGTCTGGGCCGTTCAGGCCGGAGGTGTCTGCAATCGTGCGGCTTGTTGCGCCGCTTGGCAAAGCAGTCACAGACAGAATGAACTGAAAACGGGATTTGCGTCAGTATTCTTTAGTATAATAATCGCGAAATATTTTTCTCAAATGAGGGTATGCCGGACGGGTGCAGCCCTGCGAATTTGAAAATTTGTTATTTTCCTAAAGAAACTGAGGCTTTCGGGATATAAACGGTAATTGACTCTTGCCAAAATCGCGGTACAAGCAACGGTGAATTAGGAGACATCGCGTGGAATCCCTCGCTTCGCCATCAGTATTGCCAGCATTTTCCGGAGACATTTCCGGCGGCGAAGCTATGGTCTTATCTTCTCCTGCATTCGGTATTATCAAAACGGCCATGATTGCCCTGAAGACAATCACCTCGAAAACGACCACCAAAACGGTCTGATCCCTTGGCCTGCTCACCCTCTCCCGGGTT
>JAIRVW010000132.1 GCA_031253705.1 Brucellaceae bacterium | reverse complement strand
GTGGTTGTGGCCTGCGACGGGCGGATTAAACGCCTGCCGGCTGGTGGCAAGCTCGCGCTCTCGCCGGGGGAGAGCGTAACCCTGATGCCCGGCAACTGGCATGCCTTCTGGGGTGAGGGCGGCGATGTGCTGATCGGCGAGGTTTCAACCGTCAATGATGATCTGACGGATAATATCTTCCGCGAGCCGATCGGCCGTTTTTCCGATGTAACGGATGATGTGGCACCGCTCCATCTGCTGGTGTCAGATTATGATAAGTGGCTGGCTTAAACCCGTCAGGCAATTGCCTTTAATGCCCAAGCGGTAAAGTCCTGCATGAAACGTGTTTTATCCGTTTCATGCAGGCTCTCATGACGCATATCCGGATAAATTCGGGTGGTGATATTGCTGAAACCGGCTGTTTTCAGTCTTTTTTCCAGAGCTATGAGCGATTTTCCGCCTTCAGTGGAGGGATCTTGCCCGCCGCCTTGCAGATAAAACGGCAAATCCGCAGAGATAGCTTGCTGCGGAGCAGAACCGTTGCAGCGGCGCATGAAGCGGAAAACATCGAGCCACATGCTGACGGATGGTGCAAAACCGCAGAGCGGATCATTATTATAGAGTGCGACCTCTGCTGCATCATGGGACAGCCAGTCAAACTGCGTTTGATAATTTGCAATTTGCTTCGCCCATGCGCGGAATGTCATACTGGGCAGGAAATTGCTCGGCACATCGGAGCCGAGAAACATCCGTTCGGCTTTTAATAAGGTGAAGGCTGCCATCTGATTGAGCGCATTGGCAAAATTGGAATTGCAGATGGCGGCCGCATCGGGTTTGCAGAACTTGCCGCACAGCGCCGCCAATACGGCTAATCCGCCCATAGAATGGCCGAACAGAATAAGCGGCAGCCCTGCATGGCGCTCACGGATTGTCTTTTCAATAAAACCCAAATCCTGCAGGGCTTTTTCGTCGCCATCTTTCACGGCGAACTGGCCAAGCGGTGCATCCGGTGCTTGTGTGAGGCCATGCCCGCGATGATCATGGGCATAGACGTGAAAGCCGTGCTCCGACAAGTATCGGGCAAATTCCTGATAGCGCGCGGCATGTTCCGCAAGGCCGTGGCTGATCTGCACGATGCCGATGGCTGTTTTGTCTGAAGGTTGAAAGCGCAGTGCCAGCTTTGCGCCGTTCGGGCTTAACAGGATTTCAGGAACATCAAATGACATTATAATACCTTGCTCCCCGCATGCAAAACTATGTGACTGATAATAATCGTTTATTAAGTCTTTAAACAGGGGAGTGCTGCTTTTCGCCCTTGCTTTAAGCGCGTTGTGGCATTGCCCCTGCGCGATATTTAGCCTAAATAGCGCATCAAAGCGAATTCCCAAACATTACGGGCTCAAATTCTCGGAGAACAGCCACCCAATGGCACGTCAATTTATTTATCATATGTCGGGTTTGAATAAAAACTACGGCACAAAGAAGATTCTCGAAAATCTGCACCTGTCATTCTATCCTGATGCAAAAATCGGTATTCTCGGCCCGAACGGCGCCGGTAAGTCGACAATTCTCAAGATTATGGCTGGTCTCGATAAAGAGTTCACCGGTGAAGCCTGGCTCGCCGATGGTGCGACCTGCGGTTATCTGGCTCAGGAACCGCATCTTGATCCGGAAAAGACAGTATTCGGCAATGTGATGGAAGGTGTGGCTGACAAACAGGCCATTCTTGACCGTTATAATGAGCTGATGATGAATTATTCTGATGAAACTGCCGACGAAGGTGCGGCACTTCAGGATATTATCGACAGCCAGAACCTCTGGGATCTGGAAAGTCAGGTTGAAATGGCGATGGAAGCTCTGCGCTGCCCGCCTGCTGATGCTGATGTGACCAAGCTTTCCGGTGGTGAGCGTCGCCGCGTTGCACTTTGCAAGCTGTTGCTGTCCAAGCCGGATCTGCTGCTGCTTGACGAACCGACCAACCACCTTGACGCTGAAACCACTTCATGGCTGGAAAAGCACCTGCGTGAATATAAGGGCGCTGTATTGCTCATCACGCACGATCGTTACTTCCTCGACAATGTGACCGGCTGGATTCTTGAGCTCGACCGTGGTCGCGGCATTCCTTACGAAGGCAACTATTCTGCCTATCTGGAAGCCAAAGCCAAGCGTATGATTCAGGAAGGCCGTGAAGACGATTCCCGCCAGAAAGCTCTGGAACGCGAACGTGAGTGGATTTCCGCCAGCCCGAAAGCCCGTCAGTCCAAGTCGAAAGCCCGTATTAAGGCTTATGATAAGCTGGTTGAAGCGGCTGAAAATCAGCGTCCGGGTGATGCTCAGATTCTTATTCCTGCCGGCGAACGCCTTGGTCAGGTTGTGCTTGAGGTTGAAGGTCTGTCCAAGTCCTTCGGAGAACGCCTGCTGATCGATAATCTGACATTCAGACTGCCTCCGGGTGGCATTGTTGGTGTTATCGGGCCGAACGGTGCCGGTAAATCGACCCTGTTTAAAATGATCACCGGTCAGGAAAAGCCGGATGCCGGTACAATGCGTATCGGTGATACTGTTCAGCTCGGTTATGTTGACCAGAGCCGTGATCATCTGGATGCGAACAAGACTGTCTGGGAAGAAATTTCCGGCGGCAATGACATTATCAAGCTCGGCAAGCATGAAATGAACTCCCGCGCTTATTGTGGTGCGTTCAACTTCAAGGGCGGCGATCAGCAGAATAAAGTCGGTAATCTCTCCGGTGGTCAGCGTAACCGCGTGCATCTTGCCAAGATGCTGCAGAAGAGCAGCAACGTTCTGCTGCTCGACGAACCGACCAACGATCTGGATACCGAAACACTGGCCGCGCTTGAAGATGCGCTGGAAAAATACGCCGGTTGCGCTGTTATCATCTCGCACGATCGTATGTTCCTCGACCGTCTGGCAACCCATATTCTGGCATTCGAAGGCGACAGCCATGTTGAGTGGTTCGAAGGTAACTTCGAGGACTACGAAGCTGACAAGGTCCGTCGTCTCGGTCCTGAAAGCGTCAATCCTAAGCGGGTTACTTATAAACCGCTCACACGATAAAATTTCTGGTTCAAAAGCCGCATGCGAGGCTGCAAATGGCGCTTTTCCCGACTTCCGGTGCTCACGTACAATCAGTACGTTGCGCGCCGGTTCTCGAAAATCAC
>JAIRVW010000102.1 GCA_031253705.1 Brucellaceae bacterium | reverse complement strand
CAAATCCGTGAGCAAAAGGATCGCGGTCATCAATGAATATTGTGTTGTAACCGGTCATACGCGCCCAGCCGGCGACTGACGGAATTATCGCTTTCTTATCAGCTACTTGCACATCCGCCTCGACACGGCCGTGGAACAGGGATCCGATCACGGATTCGTGAACAAAACTGTCACCGGCCTTCAGTTCACCGCGTGCTGCCAGCTGCGCCATACGCGCCGAAGTACCGGTGCCGCATGGTGAACGATCAATCGCTTTTTCTCCGTAAAATACTGCATTGCGTGCATGAGCTTCCGGTTTCGTCGGTTTTCCTGTCCACAAAATATGGCTGAGACGATTGATATCAGCCAGTTCCGGATGCTGAAATTTATACAACTCATTGAGTCGCTGACGTAAAACAGGGCTCCAGCCGATCAGGTCGAGCACTGAATAATCTGCCAGATCTGTGTAATTTTCTTGCGCTTCAACAATCGCGTAGAAATTGCCGCCATAGCTGACATCCACTTTCAGCATGCCGAGATCCGGACATTCCACTTCCAGCCCCTCTGCATAGAGAAAGGCAGGAACATTGGTCAGCCGTACGCTCTCGACATACTGGCCGTTCTGCTCATATTCGATGGCAACTTTACCGGCTGGCGTATCCAGATTAATTTTGCCCGGCACTTTCGGCGTAATCAGCCCGTGCTCAATCGCCATTGTCACGGTACCGATTGTACCGTGACCGCACATCGGCAAACAGCCCGAGGTTTCAATAAACAGCACAGCGACATCACAATCATCCCGTGTCGGCGGATAGAGAATGGAACCGGACATCATATCGTGACCGCGCGGCTCGAACATCAGCCCTGTGCGGATCCAGTCATATTCGGCCAGAAAATGCGCCCGCTTTTCCATCATCGTTGAACCATGCAGGTTCGGTCCCCCGCCGGCTACGAGCCGCACAGGGTTTCCGCAGGTATGACCGTCAACACAGAAGAATGAATGTTTTGCCATGATGTTTCTCAAAAACGTTTCGGACTGAAAGCACTGACAGGCAGTGCGGTTGTTTCCTGATGAAGAAGCTGGGTCACGAGACGGGCAGTCGCCGCTGACTGGGTCAGCCCCAGATGACCGTGACCAAAAGCATAGACAATATTATCGGAAGCCGAAGAATAACCGATCACCGGCAACGTATCCGGCGTGGAAGGACGATAGCCCATCCATTGTTTACCACCCTCAATATTCATTTGCGGCAGAAACTGTTTTGCCTTTTTCAGCATGGCTTCCGAACGGGCATAATTCGGCGGCAGTTTCAAACCGCCGAGTTCCACCGCCCCGCCCACACGCACACCGGTTGTCAGCGGCGTGATAACAAAAGCATGTCCCGGGAAAGTCAGCTGACGGCGGATATCATAAGCACCGACCGGCAAGGTCGTATTATAACCGCGCTCGGTTTCCAGAGGCACCGCATCGCCAAGCTGAGCACTCAACTGATGCGACCACGCGCCTGCAGCAATAATCAGCTTCTGACACGTCAGCTTGTCGCCATTGGCAAGCGTGACCTCTGCACCATTTTGTGTGCGTGCGACTTTGCTGACGACACCCTGTTGATAGCGGCTACCAAGTTTTTCAGCATAGCTCCACAGAGCCTTGCCGTAGAGTTTCGGATCAGAAACATTTTTCCATTTCGGCACAAAGCAGCCGACGACAAATTGCGCTGACAGCCCCGGCTGCAATGCTGCAAGCTCAGCACCGCGCACAATTTTGAAATCAATACCGGCCTGCTTCTTCGCTTCCCAGCCCGGCATCGCGGCCTGCAACTCAGCTTCACTCTCATAAAGCTCAAGATTGCCCTCGTGATGGATCATATCCGTCACGCCTGCACGCTCAGCCAGAGCCAGCATTTCGCGCTCGGCCAGCTCCATCATCTGCCCCTGCACAACCGTACTGTTACGCAAAGCTGCAGGACTGCTGGCCCGCCAGAAACGATACAGCCACGGCAGCAACTGAAACAGATAAGACGGGCGGATGGCAAAAGGCCCCAGCGGATCCAGAAGCCAGCCCGGCACTTTTTTCATCACACCTTTGGATGCGAGCGGCAGCACTTCCGAAAAGGCCAGAGCCGCCGCATTACCGGAACTTGTCTCCTCACAAATACCGGTGCGATCCACAACCAGCACAGAATGTCCGGCTTCGCTCAGCACTGCTGCTGTAGCGGTTCCGACAATACCTGCGCCGATAATAATAATTTCAGAATGATTCTGCTTCCCATCCACATTGACGCTATTGACCGACGCCATGTGCCCTCCTGCCTGCTATGTTTATTATTATTTCAGTTGGTGCAGACCTTACGCCGTAAAATGTATTCTTGCTATGAAAAAACCCCGATTATTTTTAATTTAACCGGGGTTCAAACAATCAGATTTTTGGCAATGCAGGCCGTGTTGCCAGTGCCTGTTTGATGATTTTTTCAACCTGTGCGCGGCGCTCTCCGCTCAGCGGCTGACGCGGCAGACGAACACGGTCATTCGACTGAATGGCATGAACTTCAATCAGCTTGAGATTCTGCACCAGATAGGTCGAAACATCGAGATCCAGCAGCGGACGCATCCAGCGATAAAGCGGCAGCGCTTCATCATAACGCTTCTGTTTGATAAGCTGATACAGCACCACGGTTTCACGCGGCAGCGAGGTAACAACACCGGCAACCCAGCCGATCGCACCGGTTGTCAGCGCTTCAAATGCCAGATTGTCTACGCCGGTAAACAGATCAAAACGATCGCCGAACTGGTTGACGATATCGATTGTGCGACGAATATCATCCGAGGATTCCTTGATCGCGACGAACAGATCATCTTTCGCCAGCTCTTCCAGACATTCACCGGTCACATCCACACGATAGGCCATGCGGTTGGAATAGATCATCACCGGAAGACCACCGGCCGCAGCCATGGCTTTCAGCGTGGTGACAGTTTCCTGAGGATTGGTGAAATAGATCGGGCTTGGCACCACCATCAGGCCGTCCGCACCGGCTTTCGCCGCAGCTTTGGCAGCAGCAGCACCTTCACGTGTACCGGCTTCAAACACGGTCATCAGCACAGGGCGTTTTCCGGCAACAGCGCGTGCGGTTTTGAAAACTTCCAGCTTTTCTTCACCCGACAGCATCGGGCCTTCACCCAGCGAGCCGCCGACAACAAAACCGTCAACACCGGCATCGATCTGCAGACCGAAGCAGCGTTCCATTTCTTTGTGATCCAGCGCGTCATTTTCAGTGAATTTTGTCGTGACTGCCGGAAAAATACCTGACCACATATCGCTTCTCCCAATTGATATATTTCTGATATATCTAAATTCTGAACACACGTCAATGAAATTCTGCACGGGATACAACAAGCTTTTAAACCATTATGAAATCAGCTTGATCAGCGCTCATATTGAGAAAACGCCCTGCTTGTAGTATCTCTCAGGCGAATATCATTGAAATGTCATACACCCTGAATATTGCGACACAGCAATATCGGCTCCGCGAAACAAAAAAGCAGGCGCTGCCTTACCCGCATCTTCTGCTCAATGAATAATAAGGATCACAGCCTTTATGTCAGGGCCTTTAACGAACAGCGATGACCAGCAGGAGATTACACCGGCGGCAACAGCACTCAGCCTGTCCGATCAGGCCTACCGGCTGCTGGAGCGCCATATTGTAACCCTGTCTCTGCAGCCGGGCAGCGTCACCAATGAACGCGTGCTGATTGAGCTGACCGGCATGGGACGCACACCGGTGCGTGAAGCCATTCAGCGACTGGCCTGGGAAGGCCTGATGGAAGTCCGTCCGCGTTCCGGCATTGCCATTACCGCTCTCGACCCGAAGGATTTCACCAAAGTTCTGGATGCCCGCGAAGGTGTTGAGCAAATTCTCTGCCGCGATGCCGCCCGCTATTCCGGAGCCTATGAGCACGAGAAACTCCGTGAAGCTGCGGTGATGATGAAACAGGCTGCTGTTACACAGGATATTCCGCTATTTCTTGATGCGGATAAAGCTTTTGACGAAGTGCTCGGCAATGCCTCGCTCAATCCCTATGCCACGCGCCTCGCCGCACCATTGCAAAGCCACAGCCGCCGCTTCTGGTTCCGTCTGCGCCGTGACAACAGTCTGCAGGATTCATCT
This sequence comes from Brucellaceae bacterium, assembly GCA_031253705.1. Taxonomy (GTDB): domain Bacteria; phylum Pseudomonadota; class Alphaproteobacteria; order Rhizobiales; family Rhizobiaceae; genus Pseudochrobactrum. The sequence goes on along the minus strand of JAIRVW010000102.1, from coordinate 3,843 downwards.
GCTGCGCATACGCGCATGATCGAAGCAATTGTCAGCCGTGATGAAAATCTTGCCATTGAAAGCGCCAAGCAGCTGATTGCGCATTTACGCACACTCACCCCATAAGCGCCGTATTCTCTGCCGATAAGCCTGCTTCATAACCGAAAGGCTTATCGGCACTATGCTTCTGTTTTATCCGCATTTTTTGTTAAAAGTATTATTTGCGTCCTGTTTGCTATTACTCTTCAACAGTGCCGGTTTTGCGCAAGCACCTGAGAGTGATTATCAGGGACCGGTTGAAACCAGCTGCAAGACCATCGGTGCTCTCTCAGATAAATGGGACAAGACATCCGAACAATGGCCGGAAATTACTTTGCAGGCAAAAGTCAAAGCCGTGCATGTAGCTGATCCGATTGCCGTGACCGAACTCTGCCCGAACCAGAAACTGCAAGTCATCTGTCTTGAATATGATAACAGTGCGCTGAAAGCCGGTGATCATGTAGAGGTCAGCGGAATGCTGACCAACAGGTTCGACGGTGGCGTGGTGATCGACCCCTGCTCCACGCGGTTACAGCAGCCTTAAACACTTGCCCGTAAGCTGCGGGACAAGACATTTTACTGAACACAGGAACTTATTCCGTTCTCTGCCGTTATCTCTTTGAAAAATTTTCTGAGCCGGAAGAGTCCCGTCCTCCGGTTTTAGCCAGTCAGATAAGGAGATCACTATGGCTTCCAAATTACGTAATGATGCAGAACAGTCATTTGAAGAACAGATCGCTGAACTGAAAAGCGAACTGGCTTCGGTGACAAAAAAGCTCTCAGATCAGGGCTCTGCATTATACGACGATGCCCGTGAAAATGCTTCCGAAACCTATGAAAAACTGCGCAGACATGGCCGTGTAGCCGCCCGTGAAGTTAAACAACAGGCGCAGGCTGTGAGTGACACTGCCCGTGAAAATCCGCTGGCGACAGCCGCTGTGGTTGCGGGTATTGGTCTGGTGCTGGCATTACTTGTCCGCCGCTGAAGTAGCTTCATTATAAAACAAAAAGCCGCGATATTCATATCGCGGCTTTTTTGTATTCATCATAACGGACTGATATCAGCCCCTATTATGCAGGAAGAATTGCACCTTCCAGCGTTGTCAGCTGGTGCAGGAACATTTCAGCCTTGGTACGATGCTCAGCAGAACCGGCATCATCAACAAGCTTACGTGCATGCTCAATGCGCGCCGCAATATCTTCACGCTTGATTTCATCAATATGAAGTGCGGATTCTGCCAGCAAAGAGCAGCCTTCCGGTGTGATATCAGCAAAACCGCCAAACACGACATAAGCATCGTTTTTGCCGTCAGCAGTCTTAACTGTTACCTTACCAGGAATGATAGTGGTCATCAAAGGAGCGTGACCGGCCAGAACAGTCAGGTAGCCTTCGCTGCCAGGAATTACCACTTCGCTGACTTCAGCAGAAAGCAGAAGACGTTCCGGTGATACCAGTTCAAATTTGAAGGTTCCAGCCATGTTTCTCACTCAAAATCCCTGAACAAGCTGTTCTGTAAACAGTGTTCCGGCGTTGAATTCTATAGGTCAGCGTATCGCAATAACGCTGTCAGATTTAACTGTAATTCCCGAGAGGGTCTGATGAGACGCACCTCTGAGAAGAAGGGTCAGGCAGACCAAAGCCTGCCTGACCAGTCACATTAAACGGCCTGTGCCAGCTTCTGTGCTTTTTCAATCGCTTCTTCAATCGAACCGACCATGTAGAAAGCTGCTTCAGGCAGGTGATCGTAGTCGCCTGCGCAAAGGCCCTTAAAGCCCTTGATTGTATCCTGAAGATCAACCAGCTTACCTGGCGAACCGGTGAAGATTTCAGCCACGAAGAACGGCTGGGACAGGAAGCGCTCGATTTTACGGGCACGGGTCACTGTCAGCTTATCTTCTTCAGACAATTCGTCCATACCAAGGATGGCGATGATGTCCTGAAGCGACTTGTAGCGCTGCAGAATTGACTGAACCTGACGGGCAGTCTCGTAATGCTCTTCACCAACGATCATCGGGTCAAGCATACGGGATGTTGAGTCAAGCGGATCAACCGCAGGATAGATACCCTTTTCAGCGATCGAACGGTTAAGAACCGTGGTCGCATCCAAGTGCGCAAAGGATGTCGCAGGCGCAGGGTCAGTCAAGTCATCAGCAGGAACGTAAATTGCCTGCACCGAAGTGATCGAGCCTTTGGTTGTGGTGGTGATGCGTTCCTGCATCGCGCCCATATCCGTTGCCAGTGTCGGCTGATAGCCCACAGCGGAAGGAATACGGCCGAGAAGCGCGGACACTTCCGAACCAGCCTGTGTGAAGCGGAAAATGTTATCCACGAAGAACAACACGTCCTGACCGTCATCACGGAAGCTTTCAGCGATCGTCAGACCGGAGAGAGCAACACGGGCACGCGCACCTGGCGGCTCGTTCATCTGACCGTATACGAGGGCTGCTTTCGAGCCTTCGCCGCCACCCAGCTTGTTAACGCCGGATTCGATCATTTCGTGATAAAGGTCGTTACCTTCACGGGTACGCTCACCAACACCGGCGAATACAGAGTAACCGCCGTGGGCTTTCGCCACGTTGTTGATAAGTTCCATGATGAGAACGGTTTTACCAACGCCCGCACCGCCGAACAAACCGATCTTACCACCTTTAGCGTAAGGGGCGAGAAGATCCACAACCTTAATACCGGTTACCAGAATCTCAGATTCAGGTGACTGTTCGATATATTCAGGAGCCGGCTGGTGAATACCGCGGGTCGCAGCAGTCACGATCGGGCCGGCTTCATCAACCGGTTCACCGATCACGTTCATGATACGGCCGAGTGTTTCAGGTCCGACCGGAACGCGGATCGCATCGCCGGTATCACGTACTTCCTGACCGCGAACCAGACCTTCGGTCGAGTCCATAGCAATGGTACGTACTGTATTTTCGCCAAGATGCTGAGCAACTTCCAGAACGAGACGGTTACCGAGGTTGTCGGTTTCCAGCGCGTTCAGGATCAGAGGCAGATGATCATCAAACTGGACGTCGACGACAGCGCCGATGACCTGCTTGATACGGCCGACTGCACCAGATGCAGCCGCGCCGGACTTAGCCTTTGCCGTGGTCTTGGTAGTTTTCGGTGTCGCTGCTTTAGCCATCGATCCTTACCTTCCGATTAGAGCGCTTCCGCGCCCGCAATAATTTCGATCAGTTCTGTGGTGATCTGAGCCTGACGCTGACGGTTATATGTGATCGACAGCTTGTTGATCATATCACCGGCATTGCGCGTTGCGTTATCCATCGCGCTCATCTTTGCGCCCATTTCACCGGCCACATTTTCAAGCAATGCGCTGAAAATCTGGACAGAGATGTTGCGCGGCAGAAGATCGTCGAGAATAGCAGCCGCATCCGGCTCATATTCGTAGATCGCACCACCTGCAGAAACCGCTTCCTCAGCATCGCCGGCTGAAGCCGGAATAAGCTGCTGAGCCGTCGGAACCTGATTGATCACCGACTTGAACTGCGAGTAAAACAGTGTCGCAACATCGAACTCGCCTTTATTGAAAAGCGCGATCAGTTTACGACCGATCTGGTCAGCATTGGCAAAGCCAATCTGCTTAACTTCACGCAGATCAACGTGATCGATGATCTGACCGCTGAAGTCACGACGCAGAATGTCCGCACCTTTTTTGCCGACAGTAATGATTTTTACTGTCTTACCCTTTGCCAGCAACTGGCGGGCATGTTCACGGGCGAGACGTGCGATCTGCGAGTTGAAACCACCGCACAGACCACGTTCCGCGGTTGCGACGATGAGCAGATGCACATCGTCTTTACCGGTAC
>JAIRVW010000062.1 GCA_031253705.1 Brucellaceae bacterium | reverse complement strand
TCATTGATCTCGATCAGCTTATAGGCCGCACGGGAGCGATAGCCGTCTGCTTTGGACTGCTGCACATAAGGATCGTTGAGGTGGCGTTCCAGCCAGCGACGCGATGTTTCTTTAATCGTGCCGGCCTTTTTCTTAACGCGCACATGCATACCGCGTGTGCCTGCGCCGCCGCGGCCACCGGTGGTATTCCCGAATTTAGATTTACCGGATTTGCTTCCAGAGCCGCTCATATCGACTGTCTGCCTTTTGTCTGAGTGTCCCTGCCGGAACCGTTCTTCATATAAGTTTCTTTTGCCTGATGAGGGCGGCGGTGGCGCCATGCACCATCGCGGGACATCAATTCAGTGAGGATGCCTTCGCGCAAACCGCGATCGGCAACCAGCAATCTTTCACTCGGCCAGATCTGGCGGATGGCGTCCAGAATAGCACAACCGGCCAGCACCAGATCGGCGCGATCCGCACCGATACACGGATTGGCGACACGGGTCTTGAAATCCCATGACAGCAGCTTTTCCGTCATATCGGTCACATCCTGCGCGCCCATCCACATGCCGTCGACACGGCGGCGGTCATAGCGCTCAAGCCCCAGATGAATACCGGCCAGCGTGGTCACGGTTCCCGAAGTGCCGAGCAGATGGAAATGCGTGCTCTGCGCCAGTTCGCCAAGTTTATGGCGCTCACTGAAATCATTGAGCAGATTGGCGACATAGGTGACCATTTCCGCATAATTTTCCGGCGTGACATCGCGCCCGCCGAATTTCTCTGCCAGTGTCACAACGCCGACGGGCAGGGAGGTCCATGCGGTGATATGTTCTGCAAGTCGTGAAGAGCGACGGCAGGTTACATCAATCAGAGCGATTTCCGAAGAACCACCGCCGATATCAAACAGCACCAGTGCATCAGTTTCGCGATTGACCAGTGTGCCACAGCCGGAAACCGCAAGGCTCGCCTCGGTCTGGCGATCGACAATTTCCAGTTCCAGTCCGGCTTCTTCCCGCACGCGTTGCAAAAACTCGGCACCATTGCTGGCGGAGCGGCAGGCCTCGGTGGCAATCAGACGTCTGCGGCGGATATTTTTGCTCTCAAGCTTATCGCGGCAGATTTTCAGCGCTTCAATGGCGCGGCTCATTGCCTGATCGCTGAGGCGTCCGGTTGTGCCGAAGCCTTCACCGAGGCGCACAATGCGCGAGAAGGAATCGACAACGCGGAACTGGCCGGGCCTGCTCGGCGTGGCAATCAGCAGACGGCAATTATTGGTGCCAAGGTCGAGCGCTGCATAAAGCGGCGGCTCATAGGCGCGCGGCTGTGCAGTCTGTGCCCCGTTCGGCTGGTTATGCTGCGGACGATGTTTGCTGTGATCTGCAGTTTCCGGTTTGGCATGAACCGCTTTATGCCCATGTCTGCCGGATGCATGCCCTGTTATATGGTGCTGAGCAGGATGTTTGGCGGCATGTGTCTGCGCAGTCGCCTGTGCCGGCGCTGCAACCTGTACGGCCTGCGCAGGTGCATTATTTTCCTGCTGCTGCTTTTTGCGGCGCGAGCGTCTGCGGCGGTTGGAAAGTTTCTTCCCGCTCTTCTGACCGCTTTTGACAGAATCGGAATGATTGTCGTTACGGGAAATCCGCGCAGGGGCAGGCTTGTCACTGCCCGCAACTCCCCGTTCAGCGTCAAGACGTGAGCCTTGCGCGCCGGATGTTGCTGCTTCCGTGCCGTTGTTTTTGCCGGCTTTACGCCTGCGGGCGCGTTTGCGCTGTTTTTTATCGAAGCGTCCCGATTCATCTGCCACGGGCTTTGGTGACGATGAGCCGACAGGAAAACGGCCTGACCGTTGCCCTGTATTCGGCGGTTCAGAGGGAGAGGGTTTTCCTTCTTTGCCGCCAGACGCCCCGTTGATAGACACCTTTGGGGTGTGCAGATCGGGGTTCTTCAAAGTTTTTGTCCTTTTGGCACCGCGCGAACCCTTCAGGGACGCAGGCATGGTGCAGACTATTTCACGTTGCCCTTAATGTAACAGTCCTTTGCCGATTTACCAAGGGGCGCAAATTGCTAAGAGAAAGGAGAATTTTGTGATCTGTGGAAAAATATATTGAAATCAGTGCAAAGAGGGTTTGCATTTGTGAAAATATCAATTATATGACCACCACGACGCCGCAAGCGTCACCGCTTCGCTCTCACAGAGCAGCGTTGCTGGGGAATAGTTTAATGGTAGAACGACGGACTCTGACTCCGTTAGTCTTGGTTCGAATCCAGGTTCCCCAGCCAATCTTCTTCTCAATCCGCACATTATACAGATAGTTTGCCTGAACAGGGCACATACCACTCTTTGCGCACCTTATGTGCCGCAATCTGCGGGTATTTTGATTCTGTTTCCTGCGAATAATTTTAAAAGTGACGGCACTGATCTGAATGAGAATCAGTGTTTTTCGTTCGATTCGGTCACCGGCTATGTGATTTCATGAAAAAAGCTCCGGCACTGCCGGAGCTTTTTTAATTGATATGTGTGTTCAGAGCTTATTTCAGCAATTCTCTGGTGCGCTTCAATGCAGAGGCAAATCCGTCCAGCGGTACATTGAGTTTCAGATTATTGCCGTCAACAGCCTGAGCGAGCACGGAGAGATTCTTGCCTTTGCCGATAGCATCAGCTTTGGCGGCATCAAAACTGACGGGCACAATGCAACCGGCAGGAAGGCAGGTCGTAAAAGCTAACGGCTTGTCGGCCGGTGTTTCATCAATCTGCAGAGTTGCACCGGCAGCGAGATTAAGGCCGAACGGCAAGACAAAAGCACCGGCAGCACCGTTTTTGTCAGGGCTGAGTTCAACGGCAAGCGCGCGCTGTCTTTTGTCATCAACCTGCTGCTGCGACATGGAGCAGAGCACTTTTTGCGTTTCGCCCTGTTTCTGAACGAGACAGGAGACTGTCCAGTTGCCATAAGTTTCCGAGAGCGATGAAGCGCCCCCTGGCAGACCATCGGCTGCCCATGCCGGTGCGGCAGTGCTGATTGTGACGGCCGACGTGATTAAGGCGATGGCACGCAGTACAGGCTGTCTTGTTTTCTTCATTGAATACTCTCCCTGCTAAGGTGTTTTCTATACTATACGCATGATTGAACAGGCATTACAAAATAGTACTTTTCTTATGATAACATACTGTCACTTATGACGTGTTCACAGCAGAAAAGACAAGGCATTTAACTGCTCTCTTATATTATAAAGTTCTTTGTTTGAATAATATTGTGGCAGACAGGCTCCGGTCATCGTGCGTGCGCTTGCAAGAGGCCGGACAAGCCGCTAAATCAGATTCTGATGGGCTGAAACTCCGGCCATTCCCGATACATTTTTGTGAATTGCAGAACATTTGTTATTCCTGCACTTCGCAGGAGCGGATGAATGGCGGTGCATACAGAATAAATCCCATCCGGTTGGGGAGCCTTGGGAGGGGTTTATGAACAGAAGACATTTACTGGCTTTAACTGCAGCAGCTGCCTTGTCAGCTGCATTGCCGCAGATGAGTTTTGCGGCTGAAACAATCAAAATCGCTGATGTGATTGAACTGTCCGGCGCTGGTGCGACCGTTGGCACCAATTGGCGCGATGGTCTGAAGCTGGCTGTTGAGGAGATCAACGGAGCGGGCGGGATTCTCGGCCAGCAGGTTGAGGTCACCGATTATGACACGCAGACCGATGCAACCACCTCGCGCGCTATGGTGCAGAAGGCGATCGATGACGGTGCCTATGTGATCATGGGGCCGATTTATTCCGGTTCGGTCAAGGTCAATATGATGGTCGCTATGCAGAATGGCGTGCCGCAGCTGACCGGTGCGGAGGCGCCGTTTATTACCGATCTCGGTAATCCTTATATTTTCCGCACTTCATTTGGTGCACAGCAGTCGATGCCGAAACTGGTGAAATATCTCACCAGTGAGCTGAGCGCGAAAACTGTTGCTGTTGCATGGGTCAATAATGATTTCGGCAAAGGCGGACGCGATGCTTTTGTTGCTGAACTGGAAAAACACGACATCAAGCTTGTCGGTGATGTTTCCAGTGAAGTCGGTCAGGCTGATTTTGCGGCTGACGTGGTCAAGCTCAAAGACAGCAATGCCGATGTGATCTTTGCCTATCTGCATGAAGAAGAAAGCGCGCGTCTGCTGAAAGAAATGCAAAAGCAGGGCGTGAAACAGCCAATCTTCGGCGAAACCACACTGATGAACCAGAAGGTGATTGATCTGGCCGGTGATGCGGTGAACGGTGTACGCGGCCATGTCGGCCTGACAGCCGATGCGCCGGTGCAGGCTGTGCAGGATTTTGCCAAAAAGTTTGAAGCCAAATATGGCTACAAGCCGGATCACAATGCGATCAAAGCCTATATGGGCGCTTATATCGTGAAATATGTGACCACGAAAAACGGCAAAGTTGATCGTCAGGCATTTGCCGATACACTCCATGGTTTGACCATTACTCCTGCTTATGAGCCGGGTATCCTGATGGAAACCACATGGGACGACAAAGGCGAAGTCAACCGTGAGAGCTTCCTCGTGGAAGTGAAAGACGGCAAGCAGTCTGTTGTTACCACACTGCCTAAGCTTTGATGCTGAAACTCTGAAGCGTGTCGCGTTGCTATCGCGGCAGGCGCAACAATAAATAGTCGTTGTATAATCCGGTGGGCGCTGCCTGCCGGATTATACTCATCAAACGGACTTTCCTGATGGCTACCTTTTTTCAGTTGCTGGTCTCGGGGCTGGCAACAGGCTCGATTTATGCCCTTGTGGCAATCGGCTTTACTTTGCTCTGGCAGGCTTCGCAGACGATCAATTTCGCGCAGGGCGAATTTGTCATGCTGCCGGCATTTTTCGTGCTGGCGGGCACACAGATTCTGGGACTCAGTTTTCCGGTCGCCATTTTGCTGGCGCTGGTACTGACACTGCTGCTTCTGGGCTATGGTTTCAAGCGCATCATCATTGACCCGCTGCTGCCGCATGGCGTGCTGCCGATTGTTATTGCAACAATCGCGCTGGGCATTCTGCTGAAAGAAGGCGTCAAACAGTTTTATACGGCGGAAGCCATGCCGTTTCCGGCGCTGTTTACCGACCGTACGTTGAATATTTTCGGTGCGGCGATTTCGGTACAGGATATTGCGGTGCTGGTGATCTCGCTCGGCACCGTGGCACTGCTGCAATTCTTCCTCAACGGTACCAAAACCGGACGCTGCATGCAGGCGACTGCGCAAAATCCGCAGGTGGCGGAAATTCTCGGCGTGCCGGTCAAGCGCATGATCCTTTATACATTTCTGATCAATGGTGCGCTGGCTCTGCTGGCCTCCGTTCTGATCTCGCCGATCTATCTGGCGAAATTCTCTAATGGTGAGACGCTCGGGCTGATCGCCTTTATCGCGGCGATTGTCGGCGGTTTCAACCAGATCCGCGGGGCACTGGCCGGTGGTCTGCTGATCGGCGTGGTCGATAATCTCTCGGCTGCTTATATTTCGGCCTCCTACCGTTCGGCAGTGCCGCTGATCCTGCTGATTGTGATTATTCTCGTGCGCCCGCAGGGGCTGCTCGGCAAAGCGGAAGGACGCACCATATGAGCCTTCGCAAAATACTCTTTCTGCTCGCCGGTCTGGCGGTTTTGATTGCACTGCCATATTCGCAGACCAATTATGGTTTGCTGGTACTGTCTTCATGGCTGATCTATTCCATCGCTGCGATGGGGCTTAATCTGACGCTCGGCTATGCGGGGCAGATTTCGCTGGCGCAGGCCGGTTTTATGGCGCTGGGTGCTTATACTGTGGCGCTGATGACCATGGCCGGTATTGCATGGCCGTTCGCGCTGCTTGCAGCCATGCTGCTGTGTTTTGTGCTCGGTCTGCTGCTTGGCTATCCGGCTTTGCGGGTGCAGCACCACTTTTTGGCCTTTGTCACACTGGCTTTTAATGCGCTGGTTGTTCTCGTGCTGCGCAATGAAGAATGGCTGACAGGTGGTACTTACGGCCTGACGGGTGTTCCGCGTCCGGAAATTTTCGGCATGAAAACCATGATGGCCACGCCGTTTTATTATTTCGTGCTCGGCTTGTTTGTGCTGACGGCGCTGGCGCTTTACGGCATTATCCGCTCCCCGTGGGGGCGGGCGTTTAAAGGCCTGCGTGAAAATCCGATCCGCGCCAATAGTCTGGGCGTTGATATCCGCAAAATGACCCTGCTGGCTTTTGCAATAGGTGCGGCCTATGGCGGACTGGCCGGTGGTCTGATTGCACAGCTTACCCAATATATCGAGCCGCATTCTTTCGGCCTGCCGATCTCGCTTAAAATCCTGCTGATGGTGATTGTCGGCGGCGCTGGCTTCTTCTTCGGGCCGGTCTTGGGGGCTTTCCTCATCGTGCTGGCGCCGGAGTTCCTGCGCTTTACTGAGGGCTATTATCTGATGCTCTATGCGGTGCTGGTGATTGTGCTGATGGTGTTCTGCCCGACAGGACTTTTGGGGCTGGCGGAACGCGCCAAAAATGCGCTGAAACAGCGCCGTAATCCGCAGGCAACCGCGTGGACAACAAAGCCGTCGCTGGAAGTAAACGGGGAGAAAAGCCAATGAAGCCGGTTCTCTCTGTACGCAATGTCAGCAAAAACTTCGGTGGTCTGACGGCTGTTGATGATGTGTCCTTTGATGTGCATGAAGGTGAAATCCTTGGCCTGATCGGGCCAAACGGCAGCGGTAAATCCACGCTGTTCAACTGCATTCTCGGGCAGTTGCCTGCTACAAACGGCACTGTGCTGGTCGATGGTCAGGATGTTGCCGGTAAGCGTCCGTGCGATCTCAATAAGCTCGGCGTCGGCCGCACTTTCCAGATGCTGCAGGTGTTTCCGGATATGAGCGTGCTGGATAATATTATTCTGGCCGGTCAGGAGCATAAAGGCTCGATGCTGTCGCGTTTGTTTGGTCGTCCGGATGCCGGATTGCTGGATGAAGCAAAGACGATGATTGAGTTCTTTCGTCTCACGCATCAGACCCATGAAAAGGCAGGCTCGCTGTCTTACGGGCAGCAGAAGTTGCTCGATGCGGCCATGGCCTTTATGGCGGGGCCGAAACTGGTGATGCTGGATGAACCGGCAGGCGGCGTTAATCTCACCATGCTGGCCGATCTTAAAGAGCGGCTCAAGGCGTTTAACCGTGAGCGCGGCGCTACTTTTGTGGTGATTGAGCATAATATGGAATTTGTCATGTCGCTCTGCACGCGCATTATTGTGCTGGCAAACGGGCGTATCATTGCCGAAGGCGATCCGGAAACTGTGCGTAACAATCCGGACGTCATTGAAGCCTATCTGGGAGGCTGAGCCATGCTGGAACTGAAACAGGTCTTTGGCGGCTACGGCAAAATGACCATTCTTAACGGTACATCTTTTCGCATTGAAAAAGGCACTATCACCACTGTGATCGGCCCGAACGGCGCGGGCAAGTCGACTGTATTCAAAGCGATTTTCGGTCTGCTGAATATCCGCTCAGGACAGGTTCTGCTCAACGGTAAAGATGTGACAGGGCAGGCGCCTGCAAAAATGCTGGCTCATGGCGTGAGCTATGTCCCGCAGGGGCGCAACCTGTTTCCGATGCTGTCGGTCAGACATAATCTGGAAATCGGCGGCATCTCGGCACCGGATCAGAATAAAATTGCACGGCGCATTGATGAGGTGATGGAGCAATTCCCGATCCTCAAAGAGAAGGCCAATCAGCAGGCGATCACGCTCTCCGGTGGTCAGCAGAAGCAGCTTGAAATTGCCCGCGCACTGCTGCTTGATCCGAAGCTGATCCTGATCGATGAGCCGTCGATTGGCCTGTCGCCACAAATGGTGAGCGAGACATTCCGCACACTGATCCGTCTGCGTGATGAAGGTGTGACGGTGCTGATGGTTGAGCAGAATGCCAAGGCGGCACTGGCGATGTCTGATTACGGTCTGGTGCTGGAGCAGGGACAGACACGGATGCATGACAAGGCGGATGCTTTGCTGGCTGATCCGCGTGTCGGGCAGCTGTTTCTCGGTGCCAACCTCGAAGAGGTGTAAATTAAACAATGCCTCGAAGAGGCGTAGGGAGAAAAAGCCTCGAAGAGGCGTAAATTAAAACAGCCCCGTATGAGCAATCATACGGGGCTGTTTTTGTTTCATCTTACATTCAGGCAGATTTCAGCAAATCGCCATGCGGGTCGATGACGAATTTCTTCGCGGCGCCCTGATCGAAGCTTTCATAGCCTTTCGGGGCATCATCCAGCGAGATCAGCTGGGCATTGACGATTTCCGCAATATTCAGCCGGTCGTGGAGAATGGCCTGCATCAGCTGGCGGTTATATTTCAGCACTGGTGTCTGACCAGTGTGGAAACTCTGTGCTTTTGCCCAGCCGAGGCCGAAGCGTAAGGAAAGGCTGCCGACTTTGGCGGCTTTGTCCACAGCGCCCGGATCTTCGGTCACATAAAGCCCCGGAATGCCGATGTTACCGGCTGCGCGTGTGATCTCCATCATCTGATTGAGGACGATTGCCGGTTGCTCACCGCCTGCATGCCCGCGTGCTTCAAAACCCACAGCATCAATGGCGCTGTCGACTTCATTGCTGCCGGTAATATCAGCAATCAGATCGCCGAGGCGGTCGGAAGCGGAAAGATCAACCGGCTCAAAGCCGACTCTCTTGGCATGGGCAAGGCGTTCCTTGTTGAAATCGCCGATCATCACTACAGCTGCACCGAGAATACGGGCAGAGGCGGCAGCCGCCAGACCAACAGGGCCTGCACCGGCCACATAAACGATGGAGCCAACGCCGACACCGGCTTTAACTGCGCCGTGGAAACCTGTTGGCAGGATGTCGGATAACATAGTCAGATCGCGGATTTTGGCGAGTGCACGGTCACGATCCGGAATTTTCAACAGGTTAAAATCAGCATAGGGAATGGTGACATATTTAGCCTGACCACCGATCCAGCCGCCCATATCCACATAACCATAGGCACCACCGGCGCGGGACGGATTAACAGTGAGGCACACGCCGGTATCCTGCGCGCGGCAGGTGCGGCAGCGACCGCAAGCGACGTTGAACGGCACGGAGACGATATCACCGATCTCCAGCATTTCAACATCCGCGCCTTTTTCAATCACTTCACCGGTGATTTCATGGCCGAGTACAAGACCTGCTTCTGCTGTGGTGCGGCCGCGCACCATATGCTGGTCGGAGCCGCAAATATTGGTGGTAATAACTTTCAGGATAACGGCATGTTCGATTTTGCGTCCCGTCGGATCGGCAAAAACCGGATCTGCAATATTCTGTACTTCAACCTGCCCCGGACCCGTATAGACGACACCACGGTTGCTGCTCATGGATTTTCCTCCCAGATAAATCACCAGATGAATGAGATGCGTAAATGTTGGATTGAAGATCACTGCAATGCTGACCAGAGCATATTCCAAGTTTGGTGAGATATCGTTCTGGACGCGACATCTGGTGTAGTGAATGGGCAGGCTGATAATTTGCGTTCAGGCCAGCTCCCGCTCATGATGGAAGTTGCGGCTGTCCTGTGGTGCCTGATTACGGCTGTTTAAGCCGTAATCACGGGTGACATCGGCCACCCGCAACCGGTAATCGGCGAAAACACCGCTGCGTCCTGCGGCTTGAGCCGAGCGATGCATAAAGCTTGAGCGCCAGCTTTTCACCGCTTCTTCATCGCGGAAGAAGGAGAGGGAGAGAACTTTGTCCGGATCAGTGAGGCTCTGAAAACGCTCAACGGAAATAAAGCCGTCAATCTTTTGTAACTCCTCTTTCAGGCTGGCTGCAATGTCCAGATAGGTGTTTTTCTGACCTTTGGCGGGGTAAACTTCAAAAATAACGGCGATCATAAAGGCGCTCCTTGTTTCGTTTCTGAGCAGGCAAATACCCCATTGAGTAGCATCGATGTTTCGGTTACCATCGAACTATGAAAGATGGTCCTGTCATAGCTTCTGTTGCCGCATTGATCGGCGACCCCGCCCGCGCAAACATCCTCACTGCGCTGATGGATGGCCGTGCTTTGACGGTGAGTGAACTTGCGGGCGTGGCTGGTGTCACCGTGCAGACGGCCAGCGGACATCTCACCAAATTAAGCGAAGCCGGTTTGCTCACGGCAGAAAAACAAGGGCGGCACCGCTATTTCCGCCTCTCGGGTGCAGATGTGGCGCAGGTGCTGGAAGCCCTGATGGGGCTGGCACAACGTACCGGCGCTGTGCGGGTGCGCACAGGCCCAAAAGATGCAGCCTTGCGTGAGGCGCGTATTTGCTATGATCATCTGGCCGGTGAGGCGGGTGTTACCTTGTTCAACGGGCTGACGGCGCGTAATTATCTGCAAGAGACAGAGCAGGATGAGTTGCAACTGACAGATCAGGGGCGTGAATTTTTCCACACGCTCGGCCTTGAGCTGAAGCCGCTGGAAAGCAAACGCCGCCCGCTTTGCCTGCATTGTCTGGACTGGAGTGAGCGTCGCCATCATCTCGGCGGAGCACTGGGCGCGGCAGTGCTGGATATGATGCTGGAGCACAAATGGTTGCGCCGCGAACAGGGGCGAGCATTGCATTTTACACCGGCGGGACGGCAGGAATTTGATCGCCGCTTTAGCTGTCAGTAGATCTTATCACACAATATCTGGTAAAATTTACGCGATTTTCACGAATAGTCTTTTCAAAAAGTCATATCCGTGTTACCAGCCGCTGCCAATTCAATTGAAACGATAAGAGTCGTTGCACCCTCTGCTCCCACAGGGTGTTTTAGCTGTTTAAAGGAATTGGCCATGGCGAAAATTGTTGAATCATCCACCGGCGCCTACGCGCTGACT
>JAIRVW010000275.1 GCA_031253705.1 Brucellaceae bacterium | reverse complement strand
ACAAACCGGCCTTGTTGCACATTGATTCTGCTTAATCCCGCCATGACGATATGATATCCGCTGCCAACATCAAGGATTAACAGCTGACCATAGGAGCGAAATGGCCCCGCATAAAGCACAACGCCATCAGAAGGTGACGTAATCGTGGCATTTTGCGGTGTCTGCAGCATTTCTCCGGCGCGCGGACGACCAAAATCATCCTTCTCACCGAATTTTTTTGTAATTTTTCCGCTGGCAGGCAGAACCAGCTGTCCCTGCAGTGAGGCAAAATCCGCTCTCGACACCAGTGAATTCTCACCGGGCTGTGCCGCACGCTCCTGCCCTTCCGCCAGACGCTGGGCTTCAGCATCGCGCGCCGCATCGGCAGCATTACGCACTTTATCCATGCGTTCCTGCAGCGAAGCAATCAGATCTTTCAGGCTGGTGGCTTTCTTAGCCAGCTCTGCCGCATGGGCGCGCTCTGTCTGCAATTCCTCTTCAGACTGGCTGTAGAGTTTTTTCTTTTCTTCCAGCAGCAATTCCTGTTTCTGCCGCTCTTCTGCCTGCGCCGTGCGGCTGGCCGTCAGCCGTTCCTGCTCGTCTTTGATCGAGGCCTGCAGGCGCTGCATCTCTTTCAGATCAGCCATCAGTTCCAGTGTCTGCGCACGCATTTCCGGCACCACTGCGCCAAGCAAGACGGCAGAGCGCACCGAAGCCAGCGCATCATCAGGACGTACCAGAATAGCAGGCGGCGGGTTCAGCCCCATGCGCTGCAAGGCAGCCAGCACCTCGGCCAGTACTTTGCGCCTTGAACGCAAGGACAGGCGGATGCCGTCTTCCTGCTCGTTCAGCGCAGTCAGTTTCTGACCCGCAGCTTCAATATCTTCGGAAAGTTTCTTGTCTGTCTTGGCAGACTGGATCAGTGCGGCAGTGATCGTTGTCTGATCTTTTTTCAGCTCCGCTACGCTTGTTTCAAGCTGCTCCAGCTTTTCTTTGGAAAGCGCTATCTCACTGTTAATGGCGTCCAGACTGCCGGAAACTTTTTGGTGCTGCTCTTCCAGCGGCACCGGTGCGGCTTCCTGTGCAAAGCCGCGGACAGGGATCAGTGTCAGCATACCGGCAGCCAAAACGCATCCGGCCTGTCCGGCACAAATGCGGCTCATCTGATTAAGCCGGTGAGAAATGCTGCTGTTCTTCATTAAAATTCGGGCACTGATCCGTTGCAATCATTAAGTTATAGCAGCGAATATATAACAAAGATTATCCGTGTCACCATTATCCGTCACACCCGATGATAAGGATGTCCGGAAAGAATTGTCACCGCACGATATAATTGCTCGGCAATCAGAATACGTGCCAGCTGATGCGGCCATGTCATTTTGCCCATTGCCAGCACCAGATCAGCCCGCGCCCGCAATTGCGGATCATGACCGTCAGGCCCGCCGATCGCTAAAATCAGCTGCCTTTTACCGCCGTCGCGGATTTTGCCCATTTGCTCTGCAAAGGCTTCAGAACCAAGTTCTTTGCCGCGCTCATCCAGCAGGATCAGCGCCGCACCATTATCCAGAGCCTCATAGACACGCGCAGCTTCATCGGCCTTGCGCTGA
The DNA here is from genome assembly GCA_031253705.1 of Brucellaceae bacterium. GTDB lineage: Bacteria > Pseudomonadota > Alphaproteobacteria > Rhizobiales > Rhizobiaceae > Pseudochrobactrum. The sequence continues at coordinate 6,951 of JAIRVW010000275.1, read as the reverse complement.
TCCGCATTGCCGCCCCTGCTTTCGGTAATCTCACTGACGCCGGTAAACTCAAATCCCAAGGCCGTTCCGGACTTGGCAAAACGGTCAAAATAACGCTCAGCCAGTTCCCGCTCGGGACCGGCCTTCATTTTTCCAACCGCATAAACTGCAACACGCATAATCAAAAACCTCTGCCTGCCATACTCTGTCAGGCAGTTTCAGGCTGGATCAGCAGCATGCCGTCACAATCCGGCATGCCCGATCCCACGAAACATCATGCAAATTAATGCACTGACTTTTTACGCGGATTAAATTCATCCGCTTCCGGTGTGAGCCAGATTTTTTCGATATTATAGAACTCACGAATTTCCGGATGGAAAATATGGACGATAATATCACCCGTATCGACCAGAACCCAGTCTGCTGATTCAAGACCTTCGATCTGAATATCACGCACACCGATTTCTTTCAGCGCACGCAGCATATGATCAGCCACCGCACCAACAGGGCGCTGGGAGCGGCCGGAAGCGATTACCATATAATCGCCCAAAGTGGATTTTCCGCGCAGATCAATGGAGATGATATCTTCTGCCTTGGAGTCATCAAGGCTTGCAAGCAGAACCTCTAAAGCATGAGACACAGTGGCTTCGCCGCTGACCTCAGCCGGTGAAGGCGTGTTAACACCCTTCTTGTCAATTGCTGTTCTCAATGAGTACCTTTCCGTAAAGAACAACGCCACACGGTAACTACGCTCCGTGTAACTATAAAAGTGGCAGAGTCCTGTGTCTGTTTCAAGACACAGGCTCATGGAATTTTGACAGGAAAAATAACCTGCTGATTTTGCGTCTTATTCTTTCATCTCTTGGCGGCGCAATTGCGTGGATGAAAGATCAGACTGCGGCCCGTGGATAAAAACCCATGCCGGAGCCGGCTGTGTTGCAAGTTTTGCAACCTCTGTTTCCGGCAGACGTGCCGCCTCAAACTGCTGCGCCATCACGGAATCTTCCGCTGCCATATTCGAACCCGGACGGTTGATGACAGCAATCGGATAGGTACGGGCAATTTCATCCCATTCCTGCCAGTGATGGAAATTCATCAGATTATCCGCCCCCATAATCCAGACCAGATGCTTGTCCGGATTGTGTTTGCGCACCAGCGCCAGCGTATCTGCCGTATAGCGCACCTGATAACTGGCTTCAAAGGCTGTCACATGAATACGTTTATCGCTGATGAGCTCTTCACTCAGCGCGATGCGTTTCGACAGCGGTGCCAGCTCACTCACATCTTTCAGCGGATTACCGGGTGTCACCATCCACCAGACCTGATCCAGCCCCAGCCGTTCCAGTGCCAGTTCGGCCACCAGAACATGGCCTGCATGAGGCGGATTGAAAGAACCTCCGAACAGACCGATTTTCACGCCTTTCGGCGCAGCAGGCATGCGCAGATATTTTTTTGCAACATCCTGAAACGCTTGCGGCACAGCGGTCTTGTCTGACTGATCTTTCACGGATTTGGACATGAGTGCAGTTTAAACCCGTGTCTGTCCGTTACCGCGCACGCGGTATTTGAACGAAGTGAGCTGTTCCACACCAACCGGTCCGCGCGCATGCATTTTGCCTGTCGCAATACCGATTTCCGCGCCCATACCGAACTCGCCGCCATCGGCAAATTGCGTGGATGCATTATGCAGCAGAATGGCTGAATCGATCTCGTTAAAGAACCGCTCAACAACAGCAGCATCTTCCGCAATCACCGCCTCGGTGTGATGGGACGAATAGCGGTTAATATGTGCCAGCGCACCGTCAATGCCGTCAACCAGCGCCACGGAAAGGATCGCATTGAGATATTCCGTTGCCCAGTCTTCCGCTGTCGCTGGTTCGGCTTGCGAATAAAGTGCACAAACCTCTGCAACCCCGCGGATCACACAACCGGCTTTTGCCAGTTCATCCAGCACAGGCACCAGATGCGTTGCAGCCACTTTGCGGTCAACCAGCAGCGTTTCTGCCGCACCGCAAATGCCTGTGCGGCGCATTTTGGCATTAAGAACGATCTTCTTTGCCATTTCCAGCTCAGCACTGGCATCAATATAAATATGGCACAGGCCTTCGAGATGCGCGAAGACCGGCACCCGCGCCTCTTCCTGCACACGGGCGACAAGGCTTTTGCCTCCACGCGGTACAATCACATCAATCGCACCGTTTAGACCTTTGAGCATTTCGCCAACGGCTGCACGATCTGTCACCGGTACCATCTGAATAGCAGCTTCCGGCAAACCGGCTGCTTTCAAGCCTTCAGCCAAAGCGGCATGAATTTCACGAGACGAATGTGCGGAATCCGAGCCGCCGCGCAAGATCACCGCATTGCCTGCTTTCAGGCACAGCGCACCGGCATCGGCTGTCACATTCGGACGGCTTTCATAAATCACGCCGATCACACCGAGCGGTGTGCGTACGCGTTCAATATGCAAACCGTTAGGGCGATCCCATTCGGTCATCACTTCGCCGACCGGATCTTTCAAAGCCGCAATCGCGCGGATACCATCCGCCATCGCACGGATACGTGCTTCATCCAGTTTCAAACGGTCAATGAAGGACGCAGCAGTGCCTGCAGCTTCCGCCGCCAGAACATCCAGCACATTGGCATTGAGGATCAGCTCTTGGCGGCGCAGCAAGGCATCGGCCATAGCAATGAGGGCTGCATGTTTGCGCTCGGCACTGGCAATCGCCAGCGGACCCGCAGCAGCACGTGCTTTACGGCCAAGCTCTGCCATCAGTTCAGCAACATTCTGCTTATCCTGCATCGCACATCTCCCCCTCTGCAGCCGTCACATCCGGCGAACGGTTACCGCGGATCACCAGATCATTGCGATGCACCATGGAAGAACGTGCAAAATAGCCAAGGATTTCTTCAATCTCACCGCTCTTATGACCGGCGATCTTCACTGCATCAGCAGCATCATAACCAACAAGACCACGGGCAACTTCACGGCCTTCCAGGTTGAGGATGGAAACCGTATCGCCGCGCTGGAAATCGCCGCGCACTTCGCGCACACCGGCAGGCAGCAGAGATTTACCGGATTTTAGCGCCTTCAACGCGCCGTCATCAATCACCAGTTGCCCTGCGGCATCGAGATGGCCGGAAATCCAGACTTTCCATGCATTGACCGGTGCATCGGATGCTTTGAACAAGGTTGAACGCTCGCCACGATCAATCGCCGCCAGCGGGTTCATACGCGTGCCAGAGGTGATAATCATCGCCGTACCTGCCGCATTGGCAATCTTGCCGGCATCGAGCTTGGTCTTCATGCCACCACGCGACAATTCAGAAGCGGCGGCACCGGCCATCGCTTCAATATCCGGTGTAATCGCTTCCACCACCGGCAGGAACTGCGCATTCGGGTCTTTATGCGGTGGCGCGGTATAAAGACCGTCAATATCAGACAGCAGAATGAGCAGATCAGCACCGATCATCGTGGCAACACGGGCAGCTAAGCGGTCATTATCACCATAGCGGATTTCATTGGTCGCAACCGTATCATTTTCATTGATAACCGGTACGGCTTTGAGTTTCAGCAGCGTTTCAATCGTCGCGCGGGCGTTGAGATAACGGCGTCGCTCTTCTGTATCAGACAATGTGAGCAGCACCTGCCCCGCCATAATCTGATGCGCACCCAACACATCGGCATAGGCTTTCGCCAAGGCAATCTGCCCTGCTGCCGCGGATGCCTGACTTTCCTCAAGCCTCAGAGTGCCCGATGGAAGCCCTAAAACGGTACGCCCCAGTGCAACCGCACCAGAAGACACAACCAGCACTTCCACGCCCTGCTTCTGCAAAGCGGCAATATCGGCCGCAAGACTGAGCAGCCAGTTCTGTTTCAGCCCCTGAGCGCGATCAACCAGAAGCGCCGAGCCGATTTTGATTACAATACGACGATAATTCTTCAGCGCCCCGATCGTCATGATCTGCTCACTTACCTTTGTAATCCGACTTGGCTTTAGCGTCCGCTTTCGCAGCCTCCAGATCAGCCTCTTCCGCACGGCTCTGATCAATGATCCGTGCCAGTTCGCGCAAAGTGGTTTCAATCCCTTCACGGCTCACAGCTGACAGCAACAGAGGCTCACGGCCGCAAGCCTTTTTCAGCGCCTTCATCTTGTCTTTGCGAGCGTCCGGATCAAGCGTATCAGCCTGTGACAGCGCTACGATTTCGATCTTGTCGCTCAGGCCATGGCCATAAGCTTCAAGCTCGCCGCGAATGACTTTATAAGCCTTCGCCACATCTTCTTCCTGCGCTGAAACCAGATGCAGCAGCACGCGGGTACGCTCCACATGACCGAGGAAACGGTCACCAAGACCAATGCCTTCGCTCGCACCTTCAATCAGCCCCGGAATATCCGCGATCACAAATTCACGCGCATCCACACGGGCAACACCCAGATTCGGATGCAGCGTGGTGAAAGGATAATCGGCAATTTTTGGCTTGGCAGCAGTCACACTGGCAAGGAAAGTCGACTTACCGGCATTCGGCAGACCAACAAGACCGGCATCCGCAATCAGCTTCAGGCGCAGCCACAATGTGCGTTCAATACCTTCCAGACCCGGATTGGCACGACGCGGTGCCTGATTGGTCGAGGTTTTAAAATGCAGGTTACCGAAACCGCCATTACCGCCTTTTGCAAGACGATAGCGCTGACCGATTTCTGTCAGATCGCAGATCAGGGTTTCATTGTCTTCTTCAAAAATCTGGGTACCGACCGGCACTTTCAAAATAACGTCATCGCCCTTACCGCCAGTCATATTACGACCCATGCCGTGCATACCGGTTTTCGCCCGGAAATGCTGCTGATAGCGATAGTCAATCAACGTGTTCAGCCCGTCCACGACCACTGCCCAGACGTCACCGCCACGACCGCCGTCACCGCCATCAGGACCGCCGAATTCCAGAAATTTTTCGCGACGGAACGAAACCGCGCCAGCACCGCCATTTCCGGAACGGATATAAATTTTTGTCTGGTCGAGGAATTTCATGTGCTTGCCTTTTCCGGCCTGAACCGGCTTTCGGATCGTCCGATATTAAGAGGTAATAAATTGCAGGTTGATGCGACTGCAATTTCAACTGAGATATTTAAACTGAGCCAATACAGCAAAAAACAGAACTTGAAAACCGCCGCTCACTGCAGTTGCAAACTATAGTTTAGTCCCGAGCGGTGCAAAACAAGCGGCAGCTTTCATAAGTCTGAGGCGGTGAAGACGCTTATTGCCCTGCACCACGCAGTTCCAGCCATTGCTGGCGGGTCATGATATAGCATTCTACCGGCACATCACCGTCAACGCCGGAGTGACCGACAGCAGAGCCTGTATGTTTGAAGCCGCATTTTTTAATCACGCGCTTTGAGCCTTCATTACGGCTCTGCGCGCTGATATAAATCTGCTCCAGCGATAATTCACGGAAAGAAAGATCAATCAAGGCTGTTGTGGCTTCAGTGGCATAGCCTTTGCCCCAGTAAGGCTCCCCCAGCCAATAGCCGATCTCATAGCCCGAACCATATTTATGGTCATGCAAAGTGATGCTGCCGATAAATTCACCGGTTTCGGCCAGCGTAATCGCATAGGCATATTGGCCGATAGCGCCCGATGCGGCCAGATTAATGAAATCAACCGCATGCTCGCGTGAATATGGATAAGGCAACCGCGTCAGCATCCGTGCGACATTAATATTATCCGCCAGCGCTGAGATAGCGTCGATATCTTCCTCATGCGGCAGGCGCAATACGAGACGCTCTGTGAGCTGTACGGGAGAATCCCGCAAAGCCACATCTGCACCATAGGCTCCTGTCAGTCCGACACCTCTGAGGTCGTCTTCTGTCGCGATCGCAGCCTGTCTGCTTTCACCGTTTAGGTCTGTTCCGCTCTGCAATTTTGTCATTGTTGCTTTGAGGCCTGCCGGCCTTCCTCCGGGAAAATAAAAAGGGGAGACGGTTTCCCGTCTCCCCTTCAATATTTTGTCCGTAATGCGGCTTCATATATCGGGTTCGACAGGAACACCGGTATATGAATGGAGCACCGGTTACTCCGCAGCTTCAGCCATCGGGTTCACGGATACAAAGGTTCGGCCGTTTGCTTTTGTCTTGAAAGACACAACGCCGTCAGCCTTTGCGAACAGGGTATGATCTTTACCCATGCCGACATTTGCACCCGGATGCCACTGTGTACCGCGCTGGCGAACGATAATGTTGCCTGCGATAACAGCTTCGCTACCGAATTTTTTCACGCCAAGGCGTTTCGACTCTGAATCGCGACCGTTACGCGATGAACCGCCAGCTTTCTTATGTGCCATCGGTATTCTCCTTTAATTCGTTGATTACTCAGCAGCTTCAGCTTTTGGCGCAGCCTTTTTCGGCGCGGCCTTTGCTTTAGCGGATGGCTTTGCGCCACCGGTGAGGATTTCCGAAATGCGGATTGTCGTCAGTTCCTGACGATGACCGCGTGTACGCTTGGAGTTCTGGCGGCGACGCTTTTTGAATGCGATAACTTTCTTCGCACGACCCTGCTCAACCACTTCCGCAGTTACAACAGCACCTTCAACGCGCGGAGCACCAACAGTGGCGTTTTCACCTTCGCCAACGATCAGAACTTCTGCAAATTCTACAACATCACCGGCTTCACCGGCAACTTTTTCAACTTTAAGCACATCATTGGCGGCAACGCGATACTGCTTACCACCTGTCTTAATGACTGCGAACATTTGTTTTCCTTTCGGTCGTTCGTTTCCGGCTCTCCCGCTTTACAGGGGCCGTCTTCTTGTCAGTCGTGACAGTTTAAATATTTATCTTAACGAAAACAGCAGTTTAAGCTTTGACAAACACACAACAAAAGCCAAAGAGGATTCTCACCTCTACGACGTGGCCGCATATAGTGATAAAAACAGCGATCCGTCAAGATTTTTAAGCTGGCAATCCATAATATCTGCGAAAA
>JAIRVW010000433.1 GCA_031253705.1 Brucellaceae bacterium | reverse complement strand
CGATAATATTGGTTACAACTTCCATCACTGATGCCCCCGGCTCAGGCTTTTCTCAAGCCGGTGGATCAGCACAACCGAAACCAGCGTAATCAGCAGGTATAGTGCAGCCGTCAACCCGTAGAACAGAATATATTGCTTGGTGCTGGCTGCGGCGCGATAGCCTGTATAAAGCAGCTCATGGAACGAGCCGAGCACACTGATAATCGCGCTTTCTTTGGTGATTGACAGCCAGAGATTGCCCATGCCCGGCACCGCATGACGCAGCATTTGCGGCAATATGATGCGCGAGAAAATCTTGAAGCGGCTCATGCCGATGGCAATACCGGCCTCAACCTGTCCGCGCGGCACCGCCATAAAGGCCGCCCGCAGCACCTCGGTCATGAATGCGCCGCACACGAAAGCAAGAGCAATCACCGCTGCCCAGAACGGGCTGAATTCAAAACGCTCGCCGACCAGCCCGAAATGTTTGAGCAGGCGCTCCATGCCGCTGGCGACGGAAAAATACAAAAGCAGCACCACCAGCAGCTCCGGCAAAGAGCGCACAATTGTGGTGTAGCAGTCTGCCGCAAAGCGGACGACCGGATTGGAGGAAAGTTTAGCTGCTGCGCCGAGAAAAGCGAACAGTGCCGCAACAATATAGGAAACCAGTGAAATCTGCAGGGTCATCAGCAGACCCCAGACAAGCTCATCCCCCCAGCCCTCGCCTCCCCAGCTTAAATATTGCCAATAGGATTCCATTATTTCCTACCAAAACAGCATGCCATGCATGCCGGAGCATTTCCGATTTATCTTGTGTCGCAGGAAATGCTCTGTTTGTTTTTACGCGTATCTTATCCGGTAACCGCTTCACAGTTTTCGGGATACGCTCTGGTATCACTGATTACTGCTCTGCCCGTTATCAGGCAAAGCAGTAAACAGCCCTCAGTTCAGCAGGCTTATTTCTTATCGAACAGCCACTGATCGACCAGTTTTTTGACTGTGCCGTCAGCTTCCAGTTCAGCAAGTGCCTTATTGATTTTGCCCAGCGTTTCCGCATCACCTTTGCGCACGGCATAGGCAACGCCTTCACCCAGAACTTTATTGGAAGGCACTTCCGTTTTCTCTTCGAAATCCGCGCCCTGAGGCGTTTTCAGAAACGCGGAAATATAAAGATCAGGGATCAGCACATAATCCACGCGGCCTGCAACCAGATCCGCCACGGAGTTATCCGCAGTATCATAGCTCTTCATTTCCACATCAGGCAGATATTTCGAAACATAAGCCGACTGCACGCTGGAGGTCTGCACACCGATAATTTTACCGGACAGGCTGGCCTGATCAATAATCTTGCCGGAACCATCCGCAGCATCAGTCAGAGCGATTTTCGCATCATCCGATTTAGCGCCGACGAAGGATGTGCCTTCTGTGTAATAAGGCGTTGAGAAATCGACCACTTTCTGACGCTCTTCATTCACTGAAAATGCGCCGATAATGAAGTCGACCTTACTTTCCTGCAAAGACGGGATCAGACCATCCCATGCCATGCTTTTAAACTCGCATTTCACATCGAGTTTGGCGCAAACAGCGCGGGACAAATCAGCTTCCAGACCTTCCCACTCACCGGCCGCAGTGACCTGTGTAAAAGGCATATAAGGCTCAGGTGTCATACCCAGACGGATTGTGTTTTCCGCCGCAGCAAAACCGCAGGACAGCGCCAGAACAGCGGCACCTGCCAGCATTGATTTAAAAATATGCATCACACCCCTCTTATTTCTTTGTATCAAACCAACGCAGCGACATGCAGGACAGACCCGCATCAATCTTGCCGATTTCCGTGGTTTTCATTGGTACGACTTTATAGCCGAGCTTATCGATCATCTCGATGGTGCGCGGATAATCAGAACCGACCATCACCACATCATTGACGCGCAACGCATTGGCTGCAGCCTCTTCCCCCTCAGGGATGATCACCTGTTTGAAACCGTTAAACACGCCGGAATTCGCCAAACGTGCGGTCGACAGCACAGTCTCATCATCAAGCAGCGAGCAGTCGGTTTTAAAATGCAGCACACCTTCCGGTGTGTTCACGATCTCACCGCGATGGCCGAGTTTCGCCAGAGCTGCGATCAAAGCTTCCGCACCGTCGCGTGTTGTACGGGCGGACAGGCCGATCATCACCGATTTGGCAGTGTTGAGCACATCGCCGCCATCGGCATAGCCTGTGCCGTCCAGTTCCAGAACCGTATCAAACATCGCACGCAGAGTCGGTTCGATTTCCGGTGTTTCTTTCAGACGGGTTGCAGCACCCGGACGCAGCCGAATTGCGCCTTCCGAATAGACCAGCGCCGGATCTTCAACAAAAATGGAATCCGGAAATGCATCCAGCGGCGGCAGCACAGTAACATCAACGCCGGCGGCTTTCATCGCAGCGATATAGGCATCATGTTCAGCTTTCACGCCCTCATAGGTCGGATTTCCTCGGTCATCAGCGCGAAGACCATTGACCACACTCGGGGCAGGTGTGCGAACGATAATGGAATTGAACTGATAAACCGGACGGCTGAATGACATGATAAACCTTCAATAGCGGCAGAAGACGGCTGCCGCACCGATCAATATAAAAGAAGCACTCTGCACAGGATAAAACCATTGGCCTTGCATAATGCGGCACGAAGAACGGAAGCAAATACTCCCGCACAATAAGCAGCTTGTAAAGAAAATCCCCCTGACAACAGGAAAGATCGCCGTTGCTCATCATGGTTGTAAAACGATATTCTGCCGGAGCAAAGCTTTTTTACGAAAGTTTCAGGTGATTTTACATAATTGGGCACAGACATGGCACTTGCCGGAATTTACAGCCTCTCCTAAAGATTAAAGCCTGCATCTCAGAACTATAAATCCATAACAATGCTGGCTCGTTTTATCTCTGCCGGCCCGTGCACCTAAGCCCTGCCCGTTTTCCATTCAGTGCAGAGTGGTTTATAATCACCGTTCAAATTTCAATCATCCGGTTATGACAATGCAAGATCTCTTCTCAGGCCTGCTTCCCGCTCTTCCTCAACAGGAACACCTTGCTGAAGGGGCAGTGCTGCTGCGTGCTCAGGCGCTGGATGCCGAACAGGCATTGCTGTCCGATCTTGCGCAGATAACGGAGCAGGCACCGTTCCGGCATATGATCACCCCCGGCGGATTTACGATGTCTGTGGGTATGAGCAATTGCGGGCCGCTCGGCTGGGTCAGCGACCGCAGCGGCTATCGCTACAGTCCTGTTGACCCGCTCAGCAAACGGAACTGGCCGCCAATGCCGCAGAGCTTTCTGCATCTGGCACAGACTGCAGCTGCCAAAGCCGGTTATCCGGATTTTTTGCCCGATGCCTGCCTCATCAACCGCTATGAGCCGAAAAACAAACTGTCTCTGCATCAGGACAAGGATGAGAAAAGTCCGGCTCATCCGATTGTCTCGGTTTCACTGGGACTACCGGC
>JAIRVW010000391.1 GCA_031253705.1 Brucellaceae bacterium | reverse complement strand
GCGCCAGACCTGCAGCACCAAGTGCAAGCGCAAAAGGTGCGCCTTGTGAGAAGCCGATACTATGCGCCTTTTCAACACCGATATAAGCCAGTAATGCACGTATATCAGCGCACCAACTGTCAAAGCTTTTGGCAGGATCATGATCCGATCCGCCAAGCCCCGGACGATCAACAGTGATGATGTGCAAGCCGAGAGCCTGTGCCGTCTCTTCACCGAAAGGTAAGGCTCCGGCCATACCCGCACCGGTACAAAAGATAACCGGTTGACCTTGCGGGTTGCCCCACTCGCTCCAGTTTAACCGGCGGTGTTGTGCGGTTAAAATATGCGTCATCGTCTGCTCATTTCATTGCGTTCTTATTCAAAGAAAAGATTATTACATATCAAACGGATGATTTTAAACCGGTCTTTTAAGTTCTGAGGTGTCTCTAGACCGGATGACTGCCCTCAAGCGTTGCCAGATAACGCGTTGGTGTCTGCCCCAGTGCTTTTCTGAACATGGTGAGAAAGGCTGTCGGCGATTCATAGCCGAGCATATCTGAAATATTCTGCACTGCCGCACCGCCTGCAAGCTCCCGCAAGGCGATGATCAGATGTAACTGCTGACGCCAGCGCCCGAAGGTCAGCCCCGTTTCCTGCACCATCAGTCGCGCAAGCGAACGCTCGCTGACCGCAATTCTTGCTGCCCAGACCGCCAGCGTACTGCGATCCGCCGGATCAGCCCGCAATGCATCGGCAATCATTCGGATTTTCGGATGATCCGAGACCGGCAGGTGGAACGCTTCCTGCGGCATCAGCACCAGTTCATCCAGCAAAACCCTGACCAGCCGGTCTGTATGACTGCCGTCCTGATAATCCGGCGGCTGATGCGACAAATGCCGGATCATCTCCCGCACCATCGGCGAAACCGATAAAGTGCAGCAATAATGCGGTAAGGTTGCGGCCTGCGGCTCGACAAATAAAAATGACAGCCGCGCATTGGCCGTTGCGTGATTGCAATGGGCGATACCGCCCGGAATCCAGACCCCGCAATTGGGCGGCACCATCCACATACCGTTACTGACCTGACAGGTCACCGCCCCGTGCAGAGCCAGCACCAGCTGCCCCTTGCGATGGGTATGGACGGGTATTTCTGTCGAGTAATCCCTGAAGTCCAGCTGCAAAGCATGGGCGGGTCGGTCGGTCAGATCCGGATCAAAATCAATATGGCTGAGACGTGGCTGCATGAGAATTGGCATAATTTAGCGATTAATAGGCAATATATCTAAATTCTTCAGAAGTGCAATTCGTTAGTTAAGGGTTCCCAAGAATGGATTGACGATTATGAATTCTAAAACCGGCTCTTTCAAACAGCCAGCCTTGCTGCTTACCGGCATCTTACTGATTGCAACAACCTTACGTGCGCCGATTACCGGCATTGCCCCTGTTCTCGAATTTATCCGTGAGAGTTTCTCCCTCAACACCACAGAGGCAGGCGCTCTCACAACATTGCCGCTGCTGGCTTTTGCCATTGCATCACCTTTTGCCGTGATCATGGCGCGCAAACTCGGTCTGGAGCGCAGCCTGCTGGCCGCCCTTGTGCTGATGACCGCAGGTATTCTGTTACGCATTGTGGATTCCGTCTGGTGTCTTTTCACCGGCACCGCAATCATCGGCATCGGTATTGCAATCGCCAATGTCTTATTGCCGAGCCTGCTCAAGCGGGACTTTCCCGACAAAATCGCCCCGATCACCGGTGCTTATTCGGTTACAGCGGGTGCAGCTGCCGCCCTGGCTTCAGCCGCCGCGGTGCCCGTTGCCGGATTAACCGGCGGATGGCACTGGGCACTCGGTGCCTTTGTGATCTTTCCGCTTGCCGCAATCGTTTTGTGGCTGCCGCAATTATCAGCACCACGACCTCAGGCCACGCAAACTACCACAACCGGCAAGCAGTCTGAACAAATCTGGCGCTCGCCGCTGGCATGGCAGGTCACACTGTTCTTCGGTCTCAACTCCCTCATCTATTATGAGATTGTTGCATGGCTGCCTGCCATTCTGACGGAGGCCGGTTACACAGCCGCGGCTGCCGGTTCCCTGCATGGAGTGTCACAGCTTGCAACCGCCGTACCGGGGCTGATCTTTGGTCTAGTGCTCAGCCGCTTCAGGGATCAGAAAATCATCGCAATTATACTGCCATCCATGACAGCCCTCTCTTTTGCAGGCATCATGCTGGTTCCGCAATGGGCGTTGCTCTGGGTCGCCCTGTTCGGCTTTGGCAGCGGCGCAACTTTCATCCTCGCACTGGCCTTTATCAGCCTGCGGTCATCGAGCGCTGCACAGGCGGCAAGCCTCTCCGGCATGGCACAATGTATCGGCTATTCGATCGCCGCCGGTGCGCCGCCTTTTGCCGGCTTTCTCCATGACCAGTTCCATGGCTGGACGATCCCGCTGATCCTCTGCATTGCAGTTTGCATCGCTATGGCAGCCCTCGGCCTCTGTGCCGGACGACCGGTACATATTTCTAATCCTCAGGATAAGTGACTGTAATAGCGATTACATTAGGATATCATGCTGCAATTAAATTGCTTTTATGATGCCTCAATCATTATATATCTTGCAAATTTTGTCGTTCTTGCATTATATTGTTAGTCAATAAATGGCACTCACGCCCCGTCTCGGCCTCACCGCATTGGTGATGTCGCTGCGGGGCTTTTTCATTTTTTGGGGAGAAAATGAAGCGCATTGTCGAAATCGGCCTTTTGCAATCAAGGAGCGGCAACTATGCCGCGCTTTCAGGTGCAAGCCGCAGCGGCGTATTGCAGGGCGTTGAGGAGGTCAATGCCGATGCAGGGCTTGATATTGCTTTTCATGTGACGGAACGTGACCCTGAGGGCAAAGCGGACCGCTATGCGCCGCTGTGCCGTGAGATTTTGCAAAACTCTCAGGTGCGTCATATCTTCGGCTGCGTTACATCCGCATCGCGCAAGGAAGTCATCCCCGAACTGGAACGCTATGACGGCGTGTTATGGTATCCTGTCCCCTATGAAGGGTTCGAGGCCTCCGAACGTGTCGCCTATATGCATTCCTCTCCGAACCAGCACTTGCTGCCACTGCTGGACTGGGCTTTGCCGGTGCTTGGCAAAAAAGCTTATTTTGTCGGCTCCAATTATATCTGGGGCTGGGAAATGGCGCGGATCGCCCGTGAGCAAATCACGGCTGCCGGAGGCTCTGTGCTTGGCGACCGCTATCTGGCAATCGGCGATACCGAGCTCGACCATATTCTGAACGATATACGGGTCTTCAAACCGGACTTCATTCTGAACTCTCTGGTCGGCGACAGCTCCTATGCGTTTCTCTCCCGTTTGGCAGAACTTAAACAGGAGCTTGGCCTGCAAAACGGGCTGACAGTCTTGTCGTGCAATTTTACCGAATGTGAAATCAATCCGGCCAGTGCCGCAGCCACAGGGCTGATTTCAGCCGGTCCGTGGTTTGAGCCGGAAAGCGGCGCAGGCGGCTCGTTTCTGGAAATGTCCCGTCAGGCGGTACACGAGCTGGCGCATTTACTGAACCGGCGTCCGGAAGCAGAAAAACTGTCTTTATCCGACCTGTTGCGGACAGCCCTGCAGGACGGCTATCAGCCACGGCTTGATCCGACCAATCTCCATGCCAGTCAGCCGGTGGTGATTGCCCGTCTTGAAGGCAAGCATTTCCATGAAATCAAACGTCTGCCGCCGCTACGGGCTGATCCTTATCTGACCCGACACAGAGCGCACCCTAAAGACTCTCAGTTTCTCAGGGTGGTGTCATAATGCGGATCAGAACTGAAAATCTCGGCGGTGCCGTCGCATGGATACTCCACCGTCCGCACCCTTCTGTGCAGGGGCTGATCCGGCAATTGCATGTCATTGGTCTGGATGTGCGTGAGGCATGGCCGGAACTGCCCGCCGAGGCACTGGGCGGCGATTTCGTGTTTTATGACGCTGATACCGGCCATAATGAGCAGTTTCCTTGGGCGACGGGACAATCCCCGATGCCAATGATTGCCCTGATCGGCTCGGAAGTGCCGGGACGGCTGAAATGGGCCATGGAAATGGGCGCCCATGCGCAATTGCTCAAGCCGGTCAATGACAAAGGCGTTTATGCGGCGCTGCTCGTCGCGCGCAGCAATTTTGATCAGGCCAAGGCTTCGCAGGCCGTTGTGACCGATCTGGAGAACCGGCTTTCCGCACGGCAGACAGTCGTGCAGGCGGTGATGATCTCCATGATGAAGGGTAAAACCGAAGCCGAGGCCTATGATCTTTTGCGGCAGGTCGCCATGGCCTGGCAGGTAACTATTGAAACAGCGGCTGAACGAATTGTCGCCAATCATTCTACAGAAAGAGGCGCCAAAGATGGCAGACGTATCGATCTCGCCTGAACCTTTAGCGACACCACGGCGGGGAGCATCAGTCTTCCGGCGTCTGATGCAGCGCAAACTGGCAGTGCTCGGCCTGATCATCATCCTGATCTGTGTCGGCGGCGCGGTTTTTGCCCATTGGATTGCCCCTTTTGATCCCAATGAACAGTTCTTTGACGGGCTGACCATTGAAGGCGCACCGATGCCGCCTGGTGCACAATTCTGGTTCGGCACCGATCTGCTCGGACGCGATCTGTTTTCGCGCCTGCTTTTTGGTGCGCAGACATCGCTGGTGATCGGCGTTGTGGCCAATGGCGCAGCTCTGCTGATCGGCACGCTGATCGGTGTGACGGCCGGATATTTCCGCGGTATTACCGGTGCGGTACTGATGCGCTTTACCGATTTAATGATGGCGTTTCCGGCTCTGCTGCTGGCGATCTGTCTCGCCGCAATTTTCTCGCCATCCTTATGGATTGTGGCGATGGTGATTGCTTTTGTGAACTGGGTGCAGACCGCGCGTGTCATCTATACGCAGACCTCTTCGCTGGCCGAGCGTGATTATATTGCCGCAGAAAAGACGCTGGGTGCAGGCCATGGCCGCATCCTGTTCCGTCATATTCTGCCGCATCTGATCCCGACACTGATCGTCTGGGGCACACTCGGCATTTCCACCACAGTGCTGCTGGAGGCAACCCTGTCTTATCTGGGTGTCGGCGTGCAGCCGCCAACACCGTCATGGGGCAATATTATCTTTGAAAATCAGACCTATTTTCAGTCTGCACCATGGCTGGTTTTCATTCCGGGAGCCGCAATCCTGTTGCTGGCGCTTGGCTTCAACCTTGTAGGGGATGCTTTGCGCGATATCCTCGACCCAACACAACAGGGGCGTGACTGATGTTTGCATATATTCTGCGCCGTCTGATCCAGTCCGCGCTGATCCTGCTTGGTGTTTCCTTTATCACCTTTGTGCTGCTTTATGTGCTGCCTGCCGATCCTGTGCGCCAGATTGCCGGCCGTTCAGCCACGGCGGAAACCGTTGCCAGTATCCGCCAGCAACTGGGGCTGGATCAGCCGTTTATCGTGCAATATGGTGATTATCTGTGGAACCTGATCAATGGCAATCTCGGCCGTTCCTACCTGCAGAAAACCGAAGTCACCGATCTGATCCTGTCGCGCCTTCCCGCTACTTTGCAGCTGCTGGTGGCAGCCATTATCTGCGAATTGCTGATCGGCCTGCCGCTCGGCATTGTTGCGGCGCTGAACCGTGGCAAAGCGCTTGATAACACGCTGATGCTGACCAGTTTTATG
>JAIRVW010000382.1 GCA_031253705.1 Brucellaceae bacterium | reverse complement strand
AGCCCAGATCCAGCAACATGCCTTTGAGGAACGGGAAAGTCAGCGAGGATGAAAACGGCTCCTGACCGGTGCGCATAATCACCCATGCAGCGAGTGCCGCAATAATACACTCAAGACCGAGACGGGCTTTACCCGAAAAGCCCTTATCGGACTGCTTGGTTACTTTGAGATAATCGTCGTAAAAACCGATAGCGCCGAAGCTGATTGTTACCAGCAGCACAACCCAGACATAAACGCTCTTCAGGTTGCCCCAAAGCAAAACAGAGGTCAGAATCCCGAACAGGATCATCAGGCCGCCCATGGTCGGCGTACCGGCTTTCTTAAAGTGAGTCTGCGGGCCGTCCGCACGGATCGGCTGGCCACGTCCCTGACGCACACGCAAACCATCAATAATCCGCGGTCCGAGCAGGAAAACCAGCATAGCTGATGTAATTAACGCACCACCGGTGCGGAAAGTAATATAGCGGAAAACATTGAAAAATGACAGATGATCCGCAGCAGTGGCTAATAACATCAGCATCGGGTGAATGCCCTTCAGGTCAGTATCGGCACTTTAAAACACTGCATTACTTTGCCATGCAATGTTCAGTTCCTGTTATTCTTAAGCAGTCAGCAATGACTGTATATGAAAAATCCGGTTTCATGCAAAGAACATGAAACCGGTATATTTATTCTGCAGCCTCTGAGACGGCATGTTTTTTCAATAATGCATTGACGATTTTTACAAAGCCGATCGATTTCGACGACTTGATCATCACCACATCTCCGGGACGCACTGCTTTGACTACAAGTGGCAGCAGTTCGTCAACGCTTTCCCGATACTCAACGTGAATTTCTGCCGGCATTGCGGATTTCAGGGCACTCATATGCGCGCCGCCGATAAACAGCATATTCACATGGGCATCCACAATCGGACGTGCCAGATCACCATGCAGCTTGGAAGATTGTTTGCCCAGCTCCAGCATATCGCCGAGCACGGCAATACGGCGTCCCGCTTCTTCGCCCTCTCCCTGCGGCTCTGTTGCTTCCAGCAAGGAAAGCGCCGCACGCATCGAGGTCGGATTAGCATTATAGCTTTCATCAATCAGCGTGAATGTGCCGTCACCATGAGACAGACGATATTGCGCGCCGCGACCGGCTTCTGCCTGCAAAGTGCTGAGCGCCAGCACAACCTGTGTCATATCTGCGCCGACCAGATGTGCGGCACCCAGAACAGCCAGCATATTCTGTACAATATGACGGCCCGGCGCGCCGATCTTAACAGCAGCTTCCTGACCACCGAGCGAAACCGTAATGCAGGAACAATCCGCCTTCATCACCAGATCGCGCAATCTGTATGTCGAGCGGGCATTCTCACCAAAAGTGGCAATATGCTCAATGCCAGCTTCAGCCGCCAGCGTTTCCAGCTGCTTAAAGCGCTTATCGTCACGGTTCAGCAGTGCATAACCACCCGGCAACACGCCTTCAAAAATCTCTGCCTTGGCAACCGCAATCTCTTCGAGATTGGCGAAATGCCCCAGATGTGCCGGTGCGATCAGTGTAATCGCAGCCACATGCGGGCGCACCATTTTCACCAGCGGGCGGATTTCATCATGATGATTCATGCCGATTTCGAAAACGCCGTAATCGGCATCTTCCGGCATCCGCGCCAAAGTCAGCGGCACACCCCAGTGATTATTGAATGAGGCAGCAGAAGCGTGCACTTTACCGCAGGCAGACAAGACATGACGCAGGGCTTCCTTGGTTGTGGTTTTACCCACCGAGCCGGTCACCGCAATGATCTGAGCTTTGGAACGCGCACGCGATGCAATGCCGAGACGTGTCAGCGCCGCCAGCACATCATCCACCACAATCATCGGCACCTGCATTTTGCCGAGTGCCGGAAGACGGGCTTCGGTTACAACCAGCAGGCCTGCACCTGCTGCCATAGCAGCACTGGCAAAATCATGCCCGTCAAACACATCCCCTTTAATGGCAAAAAACGCTTCGCCTTTACGCAATGTGCGGGAATCGATCGAAATACCGGTAATACCTTCCGGAAGCTGGCCAACCGGCCGGCCTTCCATCGCTTTTACCATGTCAGTCGATTTCCAGAGAATTTCAGTCATTTAAAACGCGCCTCAAGCGAACGGGCAACTTCAGCATGGTCTGAGAACGGCAGCGTGACATCATGAATGATCTGCCCTTCCTCATGTCCTTTGCCCGCAATAATTACAGTATCTCCCGCCTGCGCGATCAGCACAGCATGACGGATTGCTTCATGACGGTCACCGATTTCCAGAGCATCCGGCGCCGCAGTCAGAATTTCAGAGCGGATTACGGCCGGTTCTTCCGAACGCGGATTGTCATCGGTCACGATCACAAGATCGGCCAGACGGGTCGCGATTTCCCCCATGATCGGGCGTTTGCCCTTATCACGGTCACCACCGCAGCCAAACACCACAATGATACGGCCGGTGGTAAACGGGCGAACCGATGTCAGCACATTTTCCAGTGCATCCGGTTTATGAGCATAATCCACATAGACCGGCACGCCGTCTTCCGTTGAGCCAACCAGATCCAGACGGCCTGGTGCACCTTTCAGACGCTCCAATGCGCGAAACGCCGCATCGGCAGGCACGCCGGAGACAATAGCCAGACCGGCGGCAACAAGCGCATTCGCCACCTGAAAATCACCGGCCAGCGGCAAAGTAAATTCATAAATTTTGCCGTCATGGCTGAGTTCAATATATTGGCGGTGGCGCTCATGCTCCACCCGCTTCAGCACAATGAAATCGCCTTTACGGCCAACGGTTTTCACATCGCATCCGGCTTCAGTTGCAGCCTGAATTGCCTGTGCGGAATAAACATCATCAGCAAACAAGATTGCCGGAGCGCCTTTTGGCAGCAGCGTATCAAACAGGCGCATTTTAGCGCCGAGATAATCCTCAACCGTCGGATGATAATCCATATGGTCACGGCCGAGATTGGTAAAAGCAGCAGCCGTCAGCTTCACACCGTCAAGGCGGCGCTGATCCAGACCATGGGACGAGGCCTCCATACAGGCATGAGTCACACCTTCATCAGCGAGTTCGGCCAGAACTTTCTGCAGTTCCACCGGATCAGGCGTTGTCAGCGAACCATATTCATTGCGTGTCGGGGAGAAAACACCGGTCGTGCCGATGCTGGCTGCCGCAAAACCGGCATAAGCCCAGATCTGCTGGGTAAAAGAAGCCACAGACGTTTTGCCGCTGGTGCCGGTAACAGCTGTTACGATCTGCGGCTGCTTGCCGTAGAAAGTTGCAGCAGCCATGGCCAGCGCATGACGCGGATCGGCACTGCGCAGAACAGGCACGGTAATACCGCTCGCATCCATATCCTCATCTGCCAGAACAGCGGCAGCACCGCGCTTCACAGCATCCGCCGCATAGGCCGAACCGTCATTCTTCACGCCTTTGAGCGCGGCAAATAGAGTGCCTTTCTGAACCGTTCGGGAGTCGGAAGTCAGACCTGAAATCTCAGTCTGCGCAACTGAGTCCGTCATCTCATTTACATATGCTGCGATATCTTTAAGCTTCATTCCGTCTCAGTTCCCGATTTCAACGCATGTCGCGTAAACTTGCTGTCATTTACAGGTATTATGCTGCATG
>JAIRVW010000295.1 GCA_031253705.1 Brucellaceae bacterium | reverse complement strand
CATTGAACGCAATCAAAAATAATTCTGTTTTACATAAAGAAACCCGGTGGTTAGCCGGGTTTTATCATTTTTAGATTCATTGCGCTTTATGCCGATGCCTTTGCCGGAAAGCGTGTGACATTACTGTTTTCATCAATGTCATTAGACAGTTCTGCTTCTTCAGCCATCAGGCCGCCTGCACGCAGCAGTGAGGCAAAGCGTCCGCCTTTGGCAGCCAGTTCATTGAAGCTGCCGCTTTCGATGATGTGGCCTTTATCAAGGAACAGCACTAGATCAGCATTGCGGACAGTCGAAAGACGGTGCGCAATGATAAAGGTTGTGCGGTCAGAACTCAGGTCGTCGATGGCCTGCTTGACCATGCCTTCTGTTTCCACGTCGAGCGCAGAGGTTGCCTCATCAAGCACCAGAATAGGTGCATCTTTGAGGATGGCACGGGCAATCGCCAGACGCTGACGTTCACCGCCGGACAGTTGCGAGCCACGCTCACCTGCAACGGTGTCATAGCCTTCGCTTTTCGCCAGAATGAATTCGTGGGCAGCAGCGGCCTTAGCGGCGGCATGCACTTCTTCATTCGTCGCATCATCCGCACCGATACGGATATTTTCCTCAATCGAGCGGTTGAACATGCCGGCATCCTGAAACACCGTTGCCATGGCTTTACGCAGAGACGAGCGGCTGACGCTGCGCGTATCAACGCCGTCAATGGTGATCTGACCGGCTACAGGGTCGTAGACGCGCTGCAACAGATTGATCAGTGTGGTTTTACCGGCACCTGTCGGGCCGACAATCGCTACAGTCTGACCGGCCTTGGCGGTAAAGGAAATGTCATAGACGCCCTGACCGGAATTGCGGAATTCATAGGTCACTTTGTCGAAGACAACTTCACCCTGCACATTTTTCAGATCATGGGCTGCCTGCGGCTCTTCATGAGCGGTAACCGCATCTTCCATTGCGAAGAATTCTTCGAGTTTTGCACGCGAAGAGGCGGTCTGGTTGACGAAGTTGCTGATCTGGTCGAGACGGCCGATCATCAGCTGGGCAAAACCGATAAAGGTAATGACTTCACCGACGCGCAGCTGGCCTTTGGAAACCAGATAGGCACCGATCAGCAGTACAATAACCATGGAGATGGTTGAGGCCATGCGGTTCAGACCGCTGGCCAGTGCCCACCAGTTCAGAACGGGACGCTGGGTCTTTTCCAGCGTTGATGCGTATTCGCGTAAAGAAGAGGCTTCCGCATTGATGCGGTTATAGCTCTGTAGCACGGAAATATTGCTGATCGTATCGCTGATATGTTCAAAAACTTTGTGATGGTGGCGCTCAACAGCAGCCTGACCGTCTTTGGTTTTCTGAATAACCAGCTGGCCGATCATCACGTAAATTGCGCCGAGCACCATCAGCACCAGAGTCAGACGCGCATCCATGCTTAAAGCGGTCGGGATCAGCACGGCCAGCGCCACGATGGTGGTGAGGTGGTTGCGCATGAATTCCAGCCACAGCGTAAACAGCGTGTCTGTGGCGCGGATCAGCGTGTGCAGTGCATTGGATGTGCCGCGTTGCTGATGCCATGCCAGCGGCATGGTAATGATACCTTCGTAAGATTGGGTCAGCACACCGAGACGGCGCTTATGCGCCAGCCGGTCAGCGCCGCGCGCAACCAGCACTACGGCGATAATGTTGAAAGCACCAAGCCCCGCCCAGAGCGCGAGCGTCGGGACAATCACAGTCTTTTGTGAAATCGCATCAATAACCCGCCCGAACAGGACAGGCTCAAAAATGGTGATCACGCCAAGCGCAACATTCGCCAGCACGATCAGTGCTGTCGCTGTTCTCTCCGCAGAGAGATATTGCAGGGATCTCCAGTAAACGCGCACAATAGACACGGGCCACTCCGGTATAATGTCTGACCGAATTATATCCGCCAGTCAGATTGCGGTCAGAAAAACAAATGTTTAGCGGCAGCGGGAACATGATCCTGATTGCCTCAAACTGCAATGAAAAGTGGTGCGCATAAGTGGCAATTTAAGTGCGAAACCGACCATAAATTGCAACGGATTGTAACCTGCTGTGATAGTTTTATGTAATGTACTGAAAAAGCTTGTTTTTACACCGGGATCAGAAAGTTTAATGGGTTTAAATATTCGGTGAAAAACAGGGGCTATGTCGCTTTTTATAAAGCGCTTTCATCCATTTGAATGACAAAATGGGGCAGGCGGTTTTAAAATCCAGTGGGACAGAGAAAATATCTTCAGAAACATTCCTGCCGCATCTAATGTTTCCATTTGGCGGCGAAATGCTCTAGGAGCATATTTCAGAGTATATTGGCTGCATGGCCGGCATTCTATTTGTCACCATGATCGTGCCCCGAATTTTAGCGGAATAAACAGAATATGGCTGGCGTAGAACTTAAAACTGTAGATGCAGACGAAACAGGCATGCGCCTTGATCGCTGGTTCAAAGTGCATTTTCCGGGCTTGGGCTTCGGACATTTGCAGAAGCTGCTGCGCTCCGGTCAGGTCCGCGTGGATGGCGGACGTGTCAAGGCCGACAGCCGTTTACAGGCGGGGCAGTCCGTGCGCATTCCGCCGCTGGGACTTGATGAAAAAGAAGACAATACACCACTGACGGGTAAGACAATCCGTAATCAGGGTGACGGCGATGTTCTCAAGAAAATGCTGATTTTTGAGAATGAGAAGGTTTATGTTTTCAATAAGCCATCCGGTCTCGCCGTACAGGGCGGTTCCGGTGTGGTGCGCAGTGTCGATTCGATGCTGGAAGCATGGCGCAATAAAAAAGGCGAAAAGCCGCGTCTGGTACACCGTCTTGACCGTGATACATCCGGCGTTCTGGTGGTTGCAAAGACCCGAGGTGCCGCACAGGCACTGACCAAGGCGTTCCGTGAACGTGATACCAAGAAAACCTATTGGGCTCTGGTGAAGGGCGTACCGCGCAAGCGTGAGAACAAGATTTCCACATGGCTGGTGAAAGACAGCACGCCTGACGGCGACCGTATGCGCGTTTGCCAGCACGGCGAGCCGGATTCTGATCACGCCGTATCTTTCTACCGTGTGTTGGAAACCGCAGGGCAGAACCTGTCATGGCTGGAGATGGAGCCTTATACCGGCCGTACCCACCAGTTGCGCGTTCATGCGCTGTATCTTGGTCATCCGATTATCGGTGATCCGAAATATTTTGAAGCCGATATCAACTGGGATTTCCCAGGTGGTGTGCAGAACCGTCTGCACCTTCACGCACGTCGTATCCGTATCCCTAATCCGGGTGGCGGTATGATTGATGTGTCTGCACCATTGCCGCCGCATATGGTGCAGTCGTGGAACCTGCTTGGTTTCGACGCGGATGCAGAGCAGGATTAACAGACATACAGAGCCGTAAAGGCCGGAATGCAGTTTAAGCGGGGATGAAATGGGCAGGGTAACAGGCAGCGCTGCGGGAGGCGCATCCGCAGCGTCAACATCAGGGGCAGGACGGCTGGCGGCAGGCTATGAGCGTCGCGCGACCATTGATGCAATGGGCGTGGCGCTGATGCTGTTTATCTGTGTCAGCTGGGGGATGAATCAGGTTGCCATTAAAATCGGCAATCAGGGATTCAACCCGATGTATATGGCAGCAGCGCGTTCTTTTGTCGGCGGGTTACTGGTGTTTCTCTGGTGCCGTCTTCGCGGCATTGTGCTGTTTGAGAAAGATAAAACGCTCATTCCCGGTCTGGTCATCGGGTTGCTTTTTGGTCTGGAATTCGTGCTGATCTTCACGGGGCTGGACTTCACCAGTGCGGGGCGTTCCACGCTGATGATGAATACTATGCCATTCTGGGTGGCAATCGGCGCGCATTTCCTGCTAGGCGAGCGCATGCGGGTGCTGACACTGGTCGGCATGGTCGTGGCGTTTTGCGGTGTGGTGCTGGTTCTCTCGGATGAATTGTCGATGCCGGGCGAAAATGCGATTTACGGCGATATCCTCTGTCTGATTTCCAGTGTTTTCTGGGCAGCCACAACGCTGGTTATCAAGAAAACGCCGCTGAGCGATGCATCGCCGGAAAAGACGTTGCTCTATCAGCTCCTGATTGCAGCGATTGTACCTCTGCCTTTTGCCCCGATGCTGGGCGATGCGGTACGTGACCCGACAATGCTGACCTATGCGGCCTTTGTGTTCCAGTCCGCCTTCATTGTCGCTTTTACCTATCCGCTGTGGTTCTGGATGATCCGTCGCTATCCGGCCTCGGCATTGTCGAATTTCGCATTGCTGATCCCTGCATTCGGGGTGATGCTGAGCGGGTTTGTGCTGGGTGAGCCGATGAGCTGGAAGCTGTTTGCCGCGCTTGGCCTGATCGCAGGCGGATTATTTATTGCCAATTATGCGCAGCGTGTTGCGGTGCGCAAAGCGGCTCAGCAGTTTGATGCGGAAAATGCCGAGCTTGCAAAAGGAATGCAGGAAAAAGCCTGAAGATGAAACTGGTATTGTTTGATTGTGACGGAACGCTGGTGAATAGCGGAGGCGTTATTCATCGTTGTATGGCTGAGACGTTTGCCGATGCGGGGTTGCGTGTTCCTGAACTGAGCGAGACGCAGGAGATTATCGGGCTGACGCTTAATCTGGCGATTTCGCAGATTTCCGGCATTCCGATGGGGGCCGAGGTTGAGCATCTGACCGAGCAATATAAGCAGCAGTTTCGTAAAATCCGATTGGAAGATGATTTTGATGAGCCGCTTTATGACGGTATTGCCACGCTGATTGACGGACTGGCTGAGCAGGATGATATTCTGTTAGGTATGGTCACCGGTAAATCCCGTCGCGGTGTGGTCTCGGTGATGGAGCGCCATGGTTTCGACCGGCATTTTCTGGTCTCCCGTTGCGCGGATGATTGTCCGTCCAAGCCGCATCCGGCCATGGTACTGGAATGTTGCCGTGAGACGGGTTGCGATGTGTCGCAGACCTTTGTAATCGGTGATACGACTTACGATATGATGATGGCAGGCAGTGCCGGTGCCACCGCAATCGGTGTGAACTGGGGCTATCACAAGCCTGAAAGATTGAGTGAAGCGGGTGCAAAGGCGATTTTGCAGCATCCGTCAGATTTGTTGGCTCAGCTTATCCGCTGATGATGCGGTGAGATTTTAAGCCGGAATGTTTAGGAAGTTTTATGCGCAATATTCTTGAAGATATCGAACAGGCACGGCTTGATCACGAGGAGATGCTGTCTGATCCGGATCCGGTGATCCGCGCGCAAAAGCAGATGCTGACGCCTTTGCCGAAGCGTTTTTATAAGGACGTGACTGTGGGTGCCTATGAGGCCGGTGGTTTTGCTGTGCTGCTGGACGGCAAGCTGGTCAATACGCCTTTGCGCCACAAGCTGGTACTGCCGACGGAAGCCGCAGCACAGA
>JAIRVW010000223.1 GCA_031253705.1 Brucellaceae bacterium | reverse complement strand
CTGCAAAGACCGAACCGCCTGCAATTGCGGATTCCACGTCATCCAATGTTAAAATACGCCCCATAATGGCCTCCTCTTAAATGCTGTTATGCGTTTGATTGGTAACCGGTGTGCGCTCGTCAAAACGGCGCACTGCCGCAAACATTGCTGCAGCACCTGCTGCAATGTCGTGTTTCTCTGCCCATTCTTCCGGTGTGTGGCTGCGCCCGCCGAGGCATGGCACAAAGACCATGGCCGCCGGTGCCAGCTGGCCGATAAAGGCCGCATCATGCCCCGCACCGCTGGCAAGCTGCAGATGACTGTGGCCGAGCGCATCGGCGCTTTTTGCCAGATCATCCAGCAGGCCTAAGTCACAATCCATTGGCATGGTGTCAGAAAGGGTCTTGAAGCTGCTGCGTTCCACACTGGCTTTTGCTGCAGCATCCTGTGTTGCCGTATCAATGCTTTCCAGAAAGCGCAGCGTTTTCTCGCGCTTGCCGGTGCGGATATCGACAATCACCTTGGCCTGTTCCGGCACCACATTGGCACCGCCCGGTTCAAGAGTGAGAATGCCGACCGTGGCAACAAAATAGCCATCCGGCTCGGATGCTAAAGCTTCGGCCTGTTCGCGGATTGTAGTAACTGCCTGAGCCGCTGCATAAAGCGCATCGCGGCGCATATGCATCGGCGTGGTGCCTGCATGGTCAGCGGTACCCTGAAAGGCAATTTCCAGACGGGTGATGCCGACAATACCGGTCACCATCCCCAAATCAGTCTTGCTCTGTTCCAGCACAGGGCCTTGCTCAATATGCAGTTCCAGATAGGCGGCAATATCATCCTTGCGCACAGCCTCTGCGAGCTTGGCCGAATTACCACCAACACGGATCAGCGCATCACCGAGACGCTCATCCTGCGGGCCGGTAAAGTCGAGCATGGCAGTGGTCAGCTGACCGCTCATGCCACGGCTGCCGACACAGGAGAGGCCGTATTCACTCGGTTCTTCAGCGAGAAAATCCACCACTTCCAGATTGTGCTGCAATTCAATACCGGCATCGCGCAGGGCACGGGCAACTTCGAGTGCCGCCACCACACCGGCAATACCGTCAAAGCGCCCGCCGGAAGGCACAGTATCACTATGCGAACCCATCATAATGGTTTTGGCATGCGGCTTGGCACCGGTACGGCGACCGATCAGATTGCCTACGGTATCAATACGTACCTCAAGGCCAGCGGCTTTGAACTGCTCAATCAGATAGGCGCGGCCAGCCAGAAAACGCGGCGTAAAAGAACGGCGCGTGTAAGGCTTGCCCGGCTCGGTAATATCGGCCAGCGCCATAATATCCTGCCAGAGCCGGTCACCGTCTACGAGCGTGTTGGAGACCACCATTACGCGGCTCCTTTACGAAGGGCCGGGCGTACAAAGCGACCGGAACCCGGTTCGGCTGTGACCACACCTTCAGCCATGGCACATTCACCGCGCACAAATGTATGGGTGATGCGGAACGGCAGCTTGATACCATCATAAGGGCTCCAGCCGACAATATTATTGCCGCTTTCTGCCGCTTTGTAAGTGTATGGATCGCGGCGTGCCAAGACGATATCGGCATCAAGACCGGCACCGAGCGCGCCCTTGGTCTGACCAAGGCGGAACAGATTAGCTGGATTATGCGCCAGCAGACGGGCGGCATGGCTGAGAGAAAGCCCGCGCTCATCCAGACCTTTGAGCAGCAGTGCATAAAGCGCTTCCAGTCCCGGAACACCGGATGCGTTTTTCAGCATGTTTTCATCATTTTTGCGATCAAGCGACCAGCTCACATGATCGGTGGAAACAATGGTCACATTACCGGCGGCCAGTTGCTCCCAGATGGCTTCACGCTCGGCGCGGTTGCGTACCGGCGGGTTGATCTTGGCGCGGCCGATCAGACGGCTGACATCATCTTCTTCACACAATGTCAGATAGTGGATGCAGGCTTCAACTGTTGCCGCATAGCCCTGTGCGCGATAACCGGCGGCCAGTTCATAGCCACGGCCAACGGAGCAATGCACCACATGGGTGGCGCAACCGCTCATGGCGCCGATCTCATAGACTTCTGCCATCGCCAGTGTTTCAGTCACCGGCGGTCGGCTCATACTATGGGTCAGATAATCGGTGCGGCCGCTTTTCTCGACCTGATCGATGTAATAGCGCACCATTTCATCATTTTCATTATGAATACCGGCAATCAGACCATGGCGGGCAATGGCCGAGAAGCACTCATAAAGCATCTGCGGGGTGATACGCGGAAAGCGCTCCGGATGGGTGCCGAAGGTCGAAAATTTGAAACCCGCTGCACCGGCTTCCACCAGACCGTCAATATGTTTGGTGCCGTCTGCCGGATGCGCTGTGGCATAAAGCGCGAAATCCACGCGCGCTTCTTGTCCAGCGGTTTCCACCTTGCGGGTGAAGCGCTCCGGCGTGGCGATCAGATCACCGTCGTCATAAGGCATATCGACAATTGTCGTCACACCGCCTGCAGCGGCCGAACGGGTCGACCAGATAAACTCTTCCTGATTTTTCTGGCTGCGGCTGTGCACCTGACCGTCAATAGCACCCGGCAGCACCAGATAATCCGCACCGCCATGGCTTTCACCCGCAGGGGCTGCGCCCTGACCGGTCTGGACAACGCGGCCGTCGCTGACCAGTACCCAGCCATTGTCAATGACCTGATCGGGCAGAACCACTTTACCTTTGAAGACTTTATCCTGCATTGCGGTATTTCCTCATTCTGGCTGCCTGCATTGCTTTGCAATGCAGGCAGTTATGCGATTTTCTGATTATTGGGCGGCGGAAGAGCTTTGTGTGAAAGCGTGCAGCACCTGCACACCGGCTGCGAAATCAGGTGTGTAAATGCGATCCTGATCCACGAATTTGACCCGTGCGCGATAGGTTTTCAGCAGTTTTGCGGAGGTTTTCCCGAGTGCAACTTTGCCACGCAGATCAACCGCCTGCGCCGAATGCAGCAGCTGAATGGATGATAGGCTGTACATATTGCCGAGAATGCGCTGCAGGTTGCTCACAGCCAGCGGGGCATTGTTGCCGGTATCTTCAATATTGCCTGCCATGGCGAAAGTATCGAGCGATACAGGCATGGCCAGCTGGCGGTTTTCGGCATAG
>JAIRVW010000210.1 GCA_031253705.1 Brucellaceae bacterium | reverse complement strand
AGGTGAGCGGCGTTGCAGGCGGCATCAATAAAGATACGCAGATCCTGTTCAAAGTGACTGAAACCGCAGAGCCTGCCGGTGTCAGCGCGGAAAGCCTGCCTCAGGGTACCCGCGATGCGATTTCCTCCCGCATTGGCGACGACTTGCTTGAACAGCTCGTCGGCCGCCTGCAGAGCGAATATCCGGTCAAGATCAACCAGACCCTGATGGATCAGGCTCTCGCTTTCTAACCTGTTCTACAGGTGGAGCTTTCCAAGATTCGAGTACAGTATGTCAGATTTTAAAAGCTACATTGCCAAAGCTGTTACAGGCACTCCGCTGACAAAGGCGGAGTCCAAGGCAGCGTTTGACATTATGATGTCCGGTTCCGCTACGCCTGCCCAGATCGGTGGTTTCCTGATGGCGCTGCGTATGCGCGGTGAAGCCGTTGCGGAAATTGCCGGCGCGGTGGAATCAATGCGGGCGAAAATGATCCCTGTTGATGCGCCTGCCGGTGCGATTGATATTGTCGGCACCGGCGGTGATCAATCCGGTTCCTACAACGTCTCCAGCTGTGCGGCCATCGTTGTTGCCGGTGCAGGCGTTACCGTTGCCAAGCACGGCAACCGCGCTCTGTCCTCGCGTTCCGGCGCGGCAGATACACTGGCAGAACTCGGCATTAATATTGAAGCCGATCCGGCCACGATCAGCCGTTGCATTCACGAAGCCGGTCTTGGCTTCATGTTTGCGCCGATGCATCACTCTTCCATGCGCCATGTCGGCCCTGCCCGCGTAGAGCTCGGCACCCGTACGATTTTCAACCTGCTCGGCCCGCTCGCCAATCCCGCAGGTGTCAAACATCAGCTGGTCGGCGTTTTCTCGCGTGAATGGGTATTGCCGATTGCCAAAGTACTGAAAGAACTGGGCTCTGATCATATCTGGGTGGTTCACGGCGATGGTCTTGATGAAATGACCACCGCAGGCACCACGCAGATTGCTGCTTTGCAGAATGGTGAAATCACCGAATTCGAAATCACGCCGGAAGAAGTTGGTCTGAAGCGCGTTGATTTTGACGATCTCAAAGGCGGCGATGCCCAGCATAATGCTGCGGCACTGTTGCGTGTGCTCGGCGGTGAAGCCGGTGCTTATCGTGATATCGTGTTGCTCAATGCCGGTGCTGCTCTGGTGATTGCCGGCAAAGCCGAAGACATTAAAGTAGGGATTGCCCTTGCTGCACAGTCGATTGATAGTGGCGCCGCAAAAGCCAAACTCGATCAGCTGATTGCTGTATCGAACAGCAAGACGGGTGAATAATATGACCGATATTCTCAAAAAGATCGAAGCCTATAAGCTTGTGGAAATTGCTGAAGCCAAAGCACGTCTGCCCCTCGCAGACGTGAAAAAGGCTGCTGCTGATCAGCCACCTGCCCGCGGCTTTCTTAAAGCACTGGAAGCAAAACAGGCTGCCGGTTCTTTTGGTCTGATTGCGGAAATCAAAAAAGCCAGCCCGTCCAAAGGTCTGATCCGTCCGGATTTCGATCCGCCTGCATTGGCAAAGGCCTATGAGGATGGCGGCGCTGCCTGTCTTTCTGTTCTGACAGATACGCCGAGTTTTCAGGGTGCTCCGGAGTTTTTACGCCAAGCACGTGCGGCCTGCTCGCTTCCTGCACTGCGCAAAGATTTCCTGTTCGATCCTTATCAGGTCTATGAAGCCCGTCATTGGGGTGCGGACTGTATCCTGATCATCATGGCAAGTGTTGATGATGCACTGGCGAAAGAGCTGGAAGACACCGCCTTTTCGCTCGGAATGGATGCACTGATCGAAGTGCATGACGAAGCCGAGATGGAGCGGGCACTGAAACTATCCTCACGTCTGCTCGGCATCAATAACCGTAATCTGCGTACCTTTGAAGTTGATCTGGCAGTCTCTGAACGTCTGGCCGATATGGTGCCGGATGATCGTCTGCTGGTTGGCGAAAGCGGCATCTTCACCCATGATGATTGCCTGCGTCTGCAGAAATCAGGAATCTCCACTTTCCTGATCGGCGAAAGCCTGATGCGCCAGCAGGATGTAACTGCTGCGACACGTAAACTTCTGACAGGCAAAGAGTAAGCGATGAGCAAGCTGACACATCTCGATGAAAGCGGCGCTGCGAATATGGTTGATGTCGGTGACAAAGCCGAGACCGTACGCATTGCCACGGCTTCGGGCTGTGTCACCATGCAAAAACAGACACTTGAACTGATCCTATCCGGCAATGCCGCCAAAGGTGACGTGATCGGAACCGCACGCCTTGCCGGTATTATGGCAGCGAAAAAGACCTCTGATCTTATTCCGCTTTGTCATCCGCTGATGCTGAGCAAAGTGTCGGTTGATATTGAGTCGGATGAATCTCTGCCCGGACTGCGGGTCAGTGCGACGGTCAAACTGACCGGCAAAACCGGCGTGGAAATGGAGGCGCTCACAGCCGTCTCCGTCGCCTGCCTGACAATTTATGATATGGCAAAAGCTGCCGATAAAGGCATGATTATCGGCAATATTGCCGTCGACAGTAAAACCGGCGGTAAGTCCGGCGACTGGCAGCGTTCTTAACGCATCACCTTCAGGTTCTTACGGGAGAGGTTTCATGGCATTATTACCCGTCGATGAAGCATTGCGGCTTTTGCTGGCGGATAAAATGCCTTCCGGCAATGAGCAAGTCGCGCTGCATGAAGCTGGCGACCGCGTTCTCGCCACATCAATTTTTGCCTCTTTCAATCAGCCGCCTTTTGATGCCTCGGCTATGGATGGTTATGCCATTCGCTTTACTGATGCTGAAGACCT
>JAIRVW010000190.1 GCA_031253705.1 Brucellaceae bacterium | reverse complement strand
CTTGTCTGTTTATTCCGCCAGCTGGATATCGAGCTGGATGTGCATTTCAAAGCAGAGACTGCGCCGGTCAATACCGCCGCATTGTTGCATTGGGGCTGGGGGATCGGGCTTGCTTATTGGTCCCGCGATGTCGCCAGTATTGCCCATCAGGGGCCTTTCGGTGAGATCGGTCATTGGCGTTTTGATACATTGCAGGATCGTCCTTGCGGCTGCGGAAACCGAGGTTGTCTGGAAACAGCCGTTGCCCTGCCGGTCTTGTTACAGCAACTGGGGCTGGATGAGCTGATAGGTTTGGGTCAAGAGCAGGATATCGGCGGATATTTGCAGGATGCATCACTTGCAGACCATGCTGATATGCAGCTGGCAATTCGTCTTGTGGCGCGGGCGCTGGGCAATATGTGCCGTATTCTGTTTCCGGACAGAGTCTATCTAACAGGACCGTTTACTTCTAATCAGGCTGTTTTTACTCAGCTATGCAGTCAGTTTCAGGCAGAAGGGCTGGTTGGTGCTTTAAAACTGCCCGATGTGATTATGGTGCAAACCGAAAACCAGGACATTTTGCACAGCGCTATTCGTCCGCTGATTGAGAATGCTCTCGGAAACTTACCCGCTATTGCAGCGGGAGAATTATAGCGTATCCCGAAAAGTGTGAAGCGCCTTCGCGGGGAAATCAGTCCACCGGACTGATTTCTAAATCCCGCTTCGATCAGATAAGATATGCGTTGAAACAAAGAGTTAGAGCGATTTTACTGATTTAATTTTAACGGGAACCGCTCTAAACCCGCCGTCAGATCATGTTATCTGACGGCGGGTGTCTTTTTAATGGTTTGATTGTTTGGCACGGGCAACGATCTGTGTCGGATTGACAAAGCGCAGTGCCAGCAGCAACCATACCAGAGTTGTAATCATATAGATCACTGCCATGGCATCAATAGACTGGACTGAGCGTACGCCCGAAGCAAAGACAGAATAATAGAGCGCTACAACAAGGGTCTGGCTGGTTGGTCCTGCGGTGAGGAATGTCAGCTCAAACATGGCAACTGTGCGGACAAGCACCAGCAGTAATGCAGCCAGAATGCCGGGCAGCAGCATTGGCATCAGTACATAGCGGAACAGCTGGAATTTATTCGCACCGAAAACATGGGCAGCCGCTTCCACTTTCGGATCAATCTGCTCGATGAACGGGATCATCACCAGAATAACAAAAGGAACGGTCGGCACCAGATTGGCCAGCACAACGCCCCAGAATGTCCCGCCTACACCCGCCTGATAAAGCACGGTTGCCAGCGGAATACCAAAGGTGATCGGCGGCACCAGCAATGGCAGCAGAAACAGCAGCATCACCAGATTGCGGCCGGGAAAATTGCGCCGCGCCATGGCATAGGCTGCCGTAACGCCGAGCAGACCGGACAGAGCCACAACTGTGAAGACGATCTGAAAGGTGACGATCAGCACATCGCCGAGCTGGAATTCCCGCCATGCGGTGAAGTACCACCGTGTTGTCAGTGCCTGCGGCAGCCATGTACCGAGCCAGCGCGTTGAAAAAGACGAGAGCACGACTGTTGCGATCATTGCCAGCAGGTTGATGACAAAAAAGGCAACAATGACCCAGACAACGGTGATCCATAATTTGGATCCGATAGAGGTATCTCTGATCATTTAACCCTTACCTCCGCTTGTCGCGCCGCGATAAAACAGACTGCGTATGCCAAGGACTGCAGCAACAATCGCCAGCTGCACAGTGGCCATAATCATGGCAACGGCGGATGCCATTGAATAATCATATTGCTCAAAGGCTGCCTGATAGGCGGCAATGGAAATGACGCGTGTCGGCCCTGCCGGAGCACCAAGCAAGACGGCGGACGGGAAGACTGCGAAAGCCAGCACAAAGGACAGGCAGAAGGTAATTGCCAATCCCGGCATCAGCAGTGGCAGAAGGACGTGGCGGAAGCGCTGCCAGCTTTTGGCACCATGGGTTGCTGCCGCCTGTTCCAGTGCCGGATCAATACCGGTGACATAGGACAAAGTGAGCAAAAAGGTGAAAGGAAAGCCGGTAATAATCAGCGATGCGAAGACACCCCAGTAATTATTGGTCAGCTTTAAAGGGCTGTCGACAAGGCCGATAAACATCAGCGTGCGGCTGAACCAGCCTTGAGGCCCCAGATAATTCAGTAAGCCTTCGGCAACCAGAACTGTACCCAGTGTGACTGGCAGAACAAGAATGGTGGTGAGCAAGCGCTGACGGCGCATCAGCCGGACACGGAATGCCACCGGCACAGCAATCAGCAGGCTGATCAGCGTGACAGGGATAGCCAGCCACAATGTCGTTCCGATAGTTTTATACAAAAACGGATCGGAAAAGAATTTGATATAATTGGCAAACATACCTTCCCCCTCTTGCGGGGTGAAGGAGAGCAGCAAACCGTAGATGAACGGATAAATAAAAACTGCCAGCAGGAAGACAACCGCAGGCAAAACCAGCATGGTTGTACCGTCTATGCCTTTGATGGCGAGCCTTTGTCGTAAAGACAGTTTTTCAAGGTCAAAAGAGGTGTTCATCTCTCACCTCACGCCGGAAAAACGAGCGCACGGTCAGCATTGATTGCCAGCGCAATAGTGCTGCCGAGTTCAGCTGTCGCAGGGGCATGAAACACCAGTTCATGCGCATGATCGGTACTGGCGGTGCCGACAAAATCGCGGCCGCGATATTCAATAGTCTCTACTTTAGCCTGAATGGTTGAAGCCCCTGCTGTTGCGGTGCTCACATCATCCGGTCGCACTGCGAGAACTGCGTTCTGGCCGACTGTCAGCGGAACACGGGCTGTCCCGCTAATCTGCGCATTGCCGATATCCAGCGTGACTGTGCCGTCCTGTTCCGCAATGACCTTACCGGAAAGGCGGTTGCGATAGCCCATGAACTCGGCCACATCCAGATGATCCGGATGTTCATAAAGATCGAAAGGCGACCCAACCTGCCGGATTTCGCCGTCGCGCAGCACAACAATTCTGTCGGCCAGAGACAGCGCTTCGTCCTGATCATGGGTCACATAAATTGTTGTGGCACCAAGCTGGTTATGAATGCGGCGGATTTCTGCACGCATTTCCAAGCGCAGCTTGGCAT
Source organism: Brucellaceae bacterium (assembly GCA_031253705.1). Classification (GTDB taxonomy): domain Bacteria; phylum Pseudomonadota; class Alphaproteobacteria; order Rhizobiales; family Rhizobiaceae; genus Pseudochrobactrum. Next base: position 2,217 of record JAIRVW010000190.1, on the reverse strand, counting down.
CAAGATTAGACAATGGTTCGTCCATCAGAACCAGAGGCGGTTCAATCACGATGGCGCGGGCGATGGCAACACGCTGTTGCTGACCGCCCGATAATTGTCCCGGTAGTTTGTCTTCCTGACCATGCAGACGCACCATGGCAATGGCGGCATCGACACGGCTGTTCATTTCCGCTTTCGGCGTGCCGCGCATTTTCAGGCCGAAACCGACATTCTGGCGCACAGTCATATGCGGAAACAATGCATAATTCTGAAACACCATGCCGAAGCCGCGATCTTCGGGTTTCAGCGTATCAATACGGGTTTTATCAATATAAATGCCGCCGCCCGTTGTCGCGAGCAGTCCGGCGATGCAGTTGAGTGCTGTGGATTTGCCGCAGCCGGACGGACCAAGCAAGGCAATGAACTCGCCTTTTTTGATCGAAAGGGAAATGTTCTTTAACGCCTGATGGGCTCCGAAAGACCGGCTGAGTTTTTCAAGCCGGATTTCCTCAAAGGGCAGGGATGCAAGTTGCATGAAATACCTCATTGGCGGGTGTCACCGGCTTAAAGATGACACCCGTCGTTTACTGGTTTTATTTTGGCTGACTGGCGATTTCTTCGTCCCAGCGGCGGAACGCAACGACCATGGCATCCGGATCAAGCGGCAGTTCAACCGGATTGTTGGCAATCCAGTCGGCATACTCAGCACGACCATATTCCGCGATGGCATCCTGACTGGATTGCGGTGCCATGGAGAGCGGCACATCTTTGACTGCAGGACCCGGATAGAAATAGCCTTCATCATAGGTATAGGCCTGCTGCTCCGGCGTGAGCAGGAAGCTCATCAGATCGAGCAGAACAGCAAGTTTTTCATCGCTGACACCTTTAGGAACGCACATGAACTGCGCATCGGCAACCCAGTGGAAGCCGTCCAGTTTGGCAACGGCTGCTTCTTTCGGTACTACGCCAAGCACACGCGGATTAATATCCCAGCCGGTCGTGGTGACAGTCATATGGCGGGTGCCTTCGCCGAGCTCTTTCATCAGAGCGCCGGTACCGGTCGGGTAATATTCGATATATTTATGCAATTCTTTCAAATAAGCCCATGTCTTATCCCAGCCTTTGACCGGATCACGCGGATCGCTATCTCCCAGCAAATAAGGCAGTCCCATCAGGAAGGTACGGCCGGGGCCGGAATTTGCCGGACGGGCATAGACAAATTTATTCGGATTTTCTTTTGCCCATGCCAGCAATTCATCCGTATTGCTTGGTACGTTTTTGACATGCTCGGGCATATATTCGAGCAATGGGCCCGACGGGTAATAAACCACTGCAACCCCATGATCCTTGGCAAAAGCCTGCATACGCCATGCGGGTTCCAGATAGATCGATTGCAGATCCGGCAAGGCTGCTGCCTGATCCGGAAACAGTTTAACCCACAGATCCATCTCGAGACCTGCAGCCAGCGCATCAGCACCGGTGAGAACCAGATCAATATCCAGACGTTTGGCGGCCTGCTGTGCTTTCAACTTACCCGGAAGCTCCGGTGCCGGTGCTTTGGTGAAGGTGATCTTTGAAACCAGCTCCGGTTTGGCCGCAGCATAATTTTCAATGGCTTTTTGTGTCAGCGCCAGATTGCCGGCGACATCAACAATATTGATGGAAACCGGTGATGACGGCAGAGCAAGTTTGCCCTGCGCCCAGAGTTTGGTTGCCGGTAATGTTGCGAGTGCTGCTAAGCCGCCCAAGGTTTGTCTGCGTGTGAAATGCATGATTGTTCCTCCCCGTTTGTTTTGACAGTCCGCCTCCCAGAAGACTGCTTATTGTTATTTTAATATATTAGTCTATCAATTATACGGAGCAAGCAAAAATATTATGCTCCGGTTATTTGACTGTTTTTGTTTTAAAATCTGCAACGGTCATTGCTGCACCATTGATCAGCAAAGTTTCAAGCGATTGCAGAACAGTGTTTTTGAAGACCTGATTTTGAGTCAGTTCCGGTGCAAAAATCGTATCAAAACGCAGTAATGCAGCCATAATGTCGCCTGCGGTGTTTTTATGTGCGGTTGCCTGTAACAAGCGCTCACTTAATGGATCGCGCACATCAATCGGATTGCCTTGCTCATCCTTACCGGTCACATAGCGCATCCATGCCGCAACACCCAAAGCCAGACGGTCAAAAGGCAGGTTATGATGAATGCGGGTCTGGATTGTATTGAGCAATCGCTGCGGCAGTTT
>JAIRVW010000166.1 GCA_031253705.1 Brucellaceae bacterium | reverse complement strand
GGAAAAATCAAAGGCCGGTGACACAAAATTGGCCACCACATTAATGCCCAGCGTGGCAACCGCAAAAGTCAGTGCCGCAAGCAAAGCCAGAAACCAGCTGTCAAATTTTGCTGAAATCTGTTCCGGATGCAGCAGCACCTCCCCGTAAACATTGAAAGCCGCAATGGTTGTGATACCGGCGACCAGCGAAAACAGCATCAGATTAACCGGCAGCCCCCAGAGATTGCCCTTCAGCAAGGTCTTCTTATCCGGCGTATAGCGGGAGAAGTCACAGAAATTTAAGTAAAGTGCCGCGAAATAAGTCACCCATGTTGCTGCAACGGCCATCAAAGCCCAGAAAGTACCGGGCTCTCCCGGCACGCCTGCATCCTTCGTGGCAGTCAGCAACACATCCTGCGGAATACCATGATCGAATGAAAAACCACCGGCTTTAATGACCAGCCCGATGGCCAGAACCAGCATGGCAATCCACACTGCAGGCCCCGCCCAATCCTGAAATCTGCGCACTGTCTCCATGCCGTTCTGAATAATCAGCAATTGCAGCGCCCAGACGATCAGAAAACAAATGACGGAAAGTGTGCTATGCCCCATAAAAAATGAGGTCTTGTGAAATTCCAGCACGCTTTCATTGCGGATCAGCAGCGCCACAATCGCGCTGGAAGCCGCAGCCGTCTGCGCGCCATACCAGAAACAGGCCACGACAGCGCGCACGAGTGCCGGCAGATTGGCACCCCAGATGCCGAATGAGGCACGCGCCAGCACCGGATAAGGCACACCGGTCTTCACTCCTGCATAACCGACAAGATTCATCAGAAAAAAGATGATCAGCGAACCGGCGCCGATAGCCACAACAAAATTGACAAAGCCCCCGCAAAGCAAAAACAGGCTTGCGGCGAGATAGTAACCCCAAAGGCTGTGAACATCTGATGTCCACACATTAAAGATACTGAATGCACCCCAGTTGCGCTGCTGCGCGGGGGCCAAATCCTCATTATATAAATTAGGCGAGGCATCAGTGATGCGCATTTCATCGTCTCCCGTCAAATCAGGGATGACTTAACCGGCCCTCATTTCGCATATTTTCCGTTACTCAGCACCATCCGGCAAATAATTGCAGCATAATCTCCGGTTATCCCCCTGCTGTTAAAATCATTTATATAAAAAACCGGCATCCCCTCGATACCGTAGCAAGCCAGTCAGCATAGCCAGACACACTATGAGCGGGAACAAGCAGCCAAGTCCAGCACAATCATGCTGTCCGCCTCATGTCAGCAAGTCCTGTATCAGAGCCGCACTTCATTAGATTTTCATGGAGAAACCGGCTTTCTGAAACAATCTCAGAAATCCGGACAAAAAAAAGCCGGACATAAGTCCGGCTCGGAATTTTGAAGGCGTCATATGGACAAGCCTTCGAGGGGAACACTTAGGATGCGCAATGGGAGGAGGAGACGCATCACTAAGATGTCCTGTATATGCCTTTTTATACCGGATATCACAACGGACGATATTGCAACTCAGCTATGCATTTTCGAATAGCTCAGCATCTTGAAACCGGAATATCTGCACAGATCACCGTAAAACAATAAAAAGCCGGTAAAACCGGCTCTTTTTAAGGTCAGTTGGTTCCTTTTTAGAAGGACCAATTTCTCGCTTTGGAGAAAATGAAATCACGGAACACATGCAGCTTGGCCGCATTTTTCAGCGCTTCCGGATAACAGAAGAACGTATCGAACGAAGGAATCTCCCCCAGAGCCGGCAGCAGACGCACCAGACCGGAGGTTTTATCGACCATATAATCCGGCAGAACACCGATCCCGACACCGCTCAGAACCGCACGGCGGATAGACAGCAGATTATTGACCTGCAATGTCGGAATACGGGCACCGCCATCCGTGCGGCCTGCTGTTTCCAGCCAGTTCAGCCCCATCAGATAGGACGGCGCGGACTCGCCGAATGTCACGATACGATGCTCATCCAGCTCTTCGATACTGTTGAGCTTACCATATTTGGCAATATAGCCCTCAGACGCATAAACATGCATATGCACTGTAAACATGCGCCGCTGGATCAGATCCGGCTGCTGCGGCTGGCGCAGGCGCAATGCGCAATCGGCATGACGCATGGTCAGATCCAGTTCCTCATCATCGAGGATCAGCTGAACCTGTACATCCGGATAAAGATCGGCAAATTCTTCCATCCGCTCAATCAGCCAGCCGGAGCCAAGCCCTACCGTTGTCGTCACACGCAGGCGACCGGAAGGCTTCTCACGGTTTTCATTGAGTTTGGAGCGGACGTTTTCAAGCTTCATCAGCACGTCATGTGCTGTGCGATACAGGATTTCACCCTGCTCAGTCAGAATAAGGCCACGCGCATGACGATAGAACAACGCCACACCGACATCCTGTTCAAGCGCGCTGACCTGACGCGAAATCGCAGATTGCGATAAATGCAATGTCTGCGCCGCATGGGTAAACGAGCCGGCCTCAGCAGCAGCATGAAAAATGCGTAGCTTATCCCAGTCAAGTGGTGCCACCACACGATCCCCTTTTCACGCAATGCCCGTTATCAGCACAACGGACATTGCCTTTCATCCTCCGGCACAATGCGGATCATCCGCCCTGCACTTCCCATTTCAACTTCATGCCAATATCCGGCAGTAAATCAGAATCATCTAATAACTGCCACAAGACAAAGAACTAAATTTTGTGGCAACTTTAAAGAGCGACCACAGGAAATATCAGGTGTCGGCCATTATTATTTGCAGGTTAACCTGTCAGCAGCTTAAGCAACCGGTTGTTTTGCCAGCCAGCGCTCAACTTCCAGTGCCGCCATACAGCCCATACCCGCTGCCGTTACAGCCTGACGGAAAATATCATCTGTCACGTCACCGGCAGCAAAGACACCCTCAATGCTGGTGGCCGTTGAATCCGGTGCTGTCCACAAATAACCGCTCTCCTTCATCTTCAGCTGATCTTTGAACAGTGACACCGCCGGTGCATGACCGATTGCGACAAAAACACCGTCTGTTTTCACCTCTGTCACCGCACCGCTCACCGTATCCTTGAGGCGCGCGCCGGTTACAACAGGCCCCATCGGCGGATTGGCCGGATTGCCGGTAATTTCCTCAACGGCATGATTCCAGATCACTTTCACATTTTCACGCGACAGCAGACGCTCCTGCAAAATCTTCTCTGCACGGAAACTGTCACGACGATGCACAACCGTCACCGATTTGGCGATATGTGAAAGATACAGTGCTTCTTCGACAGCCGTATTACCGCCGCCGACAACAATCACATCTTTGCCGCGATAGAAGAAGCCGTCACAGGTCGCACAGGCAGACACACCGCCGCCCATGAAATGCTGCTCGCTCTCAAGGCCGAGCCACGTGGCCTGCGCGCCGGTCGCAATGATCACCGCATCACTGGTAAAAACCGTGCCGCTGTCAGTTTTCGCGGTAAACGGACGTTTGGAAAGGTCAACTTCGCTCACCAGATCATAGACGATCTCAGCGCCGACATTCTCAGCCTGCTTGGCCATCTGTTCCATCATCCACGGACCCTGCACAGCTTCCGCATAGCCCGGATAATTTTCCACATCGGTGGTGATCATCAGCTGACCGCCCTGCTCCAGTCCGGTCACGATAACCGGTTTCAGCATGGCGCGGGCTGCATAAATAGCTGCCGTATAACCGGCAGGACCCGAACCGATAATGAGGACTGGAACATGGCGCTGTGTCATTGATAATTCTCTTTCCGCGTAACTGCATGGCTGCGCATCACACGGGCCAAAGCCGTGCTGCACAGAGATAATGTGAAACTAGGTTTGGCAGTGTCCGATTACAAGCTGAAGTGAGGCTTAATCACAGGCAAGTTTGTGCCTG
>JAIRVW010000140.1 GCA_031253705.1 Brucellaceae bacterium | reverse complement strand
AGTCACTCCGGCGCTTTTCCTTTTGGAACTCGTAGACTTCCTGAACTAAGCTTTATCTATAATTTTACTATCCCACGAGTGATGCGAATAATGAAAATCGCCAAATCCCTCCTTATCCGTCAGCTTAGATTGAATTTGAAATATCGTACCGACTGGAAGGACAGCAAAACATCCAAAATCTACACCCGAAGCGCTCAACGCTCGAAGCTGGCAAGACAGGCCGTTACAAAGATTGATTGGGGAAGTTTTGACAGCGTTTTGCCACACCCAAATTCGGGTGAGGAGTTCCGCGACAAAAACAAGGAAAAATAAATGAGCCATTTCAGCTATTTAACCTGCCAAAGTGTGGCAGTTGGAGGCCTCGCCCGGAATCGAACCGGGGTGCAAGGATTTGCAGTCCTCTGCGTAACCACTCCGCCACGAGGCCATCCGTATGTGGTTGAGTGCTGAATAGGTGAAGCCGCATGACTCGTCAAGTGTCCCCGACGCGCTTTCTGCGAAATTTTAAATTTCCTATCAAAATAATGCAGATAGCAGCGAATTTGTGCACAGCCCGACCATAAGAGCGGAGTGACAAGCCCTTATTCCGGCCTCTTCATCTTTTCAGCCTGTTTACGTGCTCTGTATTCGCGCCAGCGACGCAACATCCCCACTTCAGATTTACGGCGTAATCGCCTTATGCGGCTGGAATCGCGCGATAAAATGATCAGTCCCAGCGGCAGCATCCAAATCCCCAGCACCGGCAAGAAGCTGAAAATACCACCAATAACCAGACCGCCACCCAGAACTCTGCGCAGCCAGACGGATTGAGGTAACGGAATCGTCTTTCCAAACAGCCTGATCCGCTGTGCGCCATTCCCCGCACTATCGGATGGCGGCGGTTGCGCTCCGCTCTCATTATCATTGTCCGGTTTCAGCAATCTGCCTGCCCTGCTCTTATTTCATCGGGGTCGGTATCAGGTCTTTTATATAAGAAACATTTTTGCCGACAAAAATATCCGCACTGTATGAAAGTGTGCTTTGATAATCACCGGCCGGTTCAGCCGTACAACAGAATCAAAACCGGCGATTCCGCAGCAGCACGCGAAAACAAGCACTAGCGGCAACCATAAGATGCTAAAACGGCTGATCTGTGGACAAGAAAAACATGTTATTTCAGGATTTTACACCGGAAATACGCTCTCAAACAGCCTTTCCGCTAAAAAGTTGATAAAAAAGCGAAAAAGGGCTTGGCAAAACCAAAATGCTTTTGCTATACGCCAAATCGCTGAAAGCAAGAGCACCTGTTCCTCGGTAGCTCAGCGGTAGAGCAACCGGCTGTTAACCGGTTGGTCGCTGGTTCGAATCCGGCCCGGGGAGCCACTCTTTTCTCATAAAGAGCGTGCATAAATTTCCAGACTTTAAAATTGAAAAACATTCATCCCGACAGGGATTATTGTTCGTTCACGCACATCATCTAATTATTTGAAATAAATGATTTTTATCATTTATCTGCATCGCCGTTCGCCTTTGTAACAGCAAAAACAATCCTCCCTGTCATAAATCTGCTTTTTTCCTGTACAATATCAAAATTAGGGCTTGGCAAGAGCATTTTGCGTTGCTATACGGCTGTCATTGCAAATGCAGAGCAACTATTCCTCGGTAGCTCAGCGGTAGAGCAACCGGCTGTTAACCGGTTGGTCGCTGGTTCGAATCCGGCCCGGGGAGCCACTCTTCTTTAAGAGTTTCAGTCTGCATAATCTCCCAACTGAAAATTGTCCTTATTTGCTCAGCAGAGCTTATCGACGCGTATAAAATTACGTTTCGCCAGAGACTTCGTAAAATCTCCGGCGAATCCGTCACATTTAAGCGTCCGGCTCACGCAACCGGTAACCGACGCCCGTCTCTGTCAGAATATAAAACGGCTGATCCGGCGAATCTTCGAGTTTCTGGCGTAACTGGCGAACATAGACACGCAGATATTGCACATCACTCATGCCGCCCCAGATCTGATTGAGAATGAAACTATGCGTCAGCACCTTGCCTGCGTGCTGCACCATGATACGCAAAATATCATATTCCTTAGGCGAGAGCTTAATCTCCTGCCCTTTGAGCCGCACAATGCGCTTCACCAGATCAACCGACAGCTCCCCCGTCTGGAAGACCGGCTTTTCGCCCTGCTCCTGCAATTTATGGCGCAGCGCCACACGGATTCGCGCTGCCAGCTCTTTCATGCCAAATGGCTTGGTCACATAATCATCCGCACCAAGCTCGAGCGCTTTGACAATTCCGCTTTCATCCGTTCGGCTGGAAAGAATAATCACCGGCAGATCAATCAGTTCCGAGCGCCACAGCGTCAAAAGATCATGGCCGGACATATCCGGCAGGCCGAGATCCAGCAGCACCAGATCAGGCCGGTCATCGCGCATAATCTCCTTGGCGATAGCGGCGGTTGGCGCCTCAAGAATCAAAAAGCCTTCGGTTCCCAGCCCTACGCGCAAAAGTTTGCGGATTGGCGGCTCATCATCCACCACAAGGATTTTGACGATATTCTGTGTCATCGGGAGGATAATCCCTCTTCTGTTCCGCTTGTCATTTCAGCGCAGCTGTTCAGCGGCAACCGGATTGTAAAAACAGCGCCGCTGCGGCCACCGTGATCGCTGCGATTGGCAGCCGTAATGGTACTGCCCATTGCCTCTGTAAAGCCTTTGCAGATTGCCAGCCCCAGCCCTGTGCCCGCACGTACCTGATCGGCTTTGCGCACACGATAGAAACTGTCAAAAATCCGCATTTCATCACCTGCAGGAATACCCGCACCTTCATCGCGGATACGCAGCACAATGTCGCCCTGCTCTGCCTGCCCTTCAATATGAACCAGACTGCCTTCCGGTGCATATTTCGCCGCATTATCCAGCAAGTTGAACAAGACCTGCTCAAACAAAACCGGATCGAGCTTCAGCATCGGCAGATCGGCGGCAATATCTGTCTCAACACGGTGATGTTGCAGAATTTTTGCTGCACGTTTTAAAGCACTGCCAACAATATCACCCAAATAATGCAGCGATTTATTCGGCTGCATGGCACCGGATTCAATCCGCGTCATATCCAAAAGGTTAGCGATAAAACGGTTGAGCCGCTCAGACTCATCCACCACGGTGGTCAGCAATTCTGCACGATCTTCATCCGGCAAGGTGCCTGAATAACTCTTCAGCGTATCCGCAGCGCCGAGAATAGCGGCGAGCGGCGTTTTCAGATCATGAGAGATCGATGTCAGCAAGGCCGAGCGCAACCGGTCTGCCTCAACGGCGAGCTGAGCGCGATCCAGATCATCCACCAGCTGAATACGCGCAATCGCCAATGCCGCCTGCTCTGCCAGCGCATCAAACAAACGCTGCTGCTCCGGCGTCAGGATCGGCCCATGACGATCATCATCCAGCCCGACCACGCCGATGGTATTGCCGACAGCACGCAGCGGCAGATAGAGCCGCTTGGCACCAGGTAAAGTGTCTGCGCCTCGTCCTGCAGGATGATCATGCTCCCATGCCCAGCGGGCAGCGGCAATATCCGCATCAACCAGTGTATCATCCGGCGGATAACCGGCACGAACAGAAATCGACGTATTGGCCGTGCCTTCATCCGGCAACAGCACCACGACCCGCACTTTAAGCATCGCCGCAATCTGATAGACCGTTGCCCAGAGCACATCTTCCAGCGTCCCTGCACCGGCCAGCTTCTTGCTGAACTGATAGAGCCCTTCCATCGTTCTGGCACGGTTACGCGCTGCAGCCGCCTGCCTTTGTACACGTGCAGTCAGATTGCTGGCGACCAGCGCCACACAAATGAAAAACGCCAGCGCAATCACACTCTCCGGCCCTGCAATATGCAGCGTATAGAGCGGCGGCAGAAACAGGAAATTGAAAGCAAAAGCGCTGACCAGCGAGGCAAATAATGCAGGCCGCAAACCGGAAGCCACCGCTGTCGCCAGCACGGCCATCAGAAACACCAGCGCAATATTGCGCACATCCAGCACATGATCCAGCAATGTACCGACAACCAGCGCAATCGCGATATAGATCAGGCTCATCAGATAAGGCCGCAGCGAAAAGGCCTTATCTTCTGCTGTTGCCACATGACGCACCGGCGCTGCATCCTGCTGACTACCTGAAATAAGATGAATACTGAGATTACCGGCCTTGCGGATCAGGTCATGGGAGACCGAGCCTTCAATTATCTCGCGCAGACGCGGTTTATTCGGCTTACCGATAACGATATGGCTGAAATTATGTGCCAAAGCATAATTGATAATGTCCTGCGCCACATCATGGCCGGTCAGTGTAACGATTTCACCGCCAAGCTGCTCTGCCAGCCGTGAGGTCGCGGCAATACGGTCTTTCTCTTCCTCTGTGAGCGTTGCTGCACGGGATGTCTCCACATAAAGCGCCGTCCACGGTGTGCGCAGCCGGTCTGCCTGCCTGCGGGCATAGCGGATCAGTGCCGCGCCATGCGGCTGCTCATCAATACAGACCAGCACGCGCTCACCGGCAGACCAAGGTCCCGAAATGGCATTGGCCTGCATGTGGCTGAGCAACTGATCATCCACGCGCTGCGCAGTGCGCCGCAAGGCAAGTTCGCGCAAGGCTGTGAGATTACCGGCAGAGAAGTAATTCTGTGTAGCCCGTTTCGCCGTCTTAGGCAGATAGACCTTGCCTTCTTTCAGACGCTTAATCAGGTCTTCCGGCGTAATATCAACGATTTCA
>JAIRVW010000454.1 GCA_031253705.1 Brucellaceae bacterium | reverse complement strand
GCCGTCATTGGCGATTTCCGCACGCACGCGCATCCCTACCCAATAGCCCTCGGCATGGCGCATACGCAGAACTTTATCGACCTGACGTAATTCGCCGGACATCACCTGCGTGGCGATTTCGTAGAGATCGCCGTCAACCGGATTGACGATCGCTGCCACATCGCCAAAAGACAATACGCTGTCGACCGCTTCATAGCCGAGCATCTCATACATAGAGCGCGACCAGTACATGCGTCCGCGCGCCATATCCCAGTCCCACAGACCGCAACGGCCACGCGCCAGCGCTAGATCAATCCTTGTCTGAATCTGATGGGAGAAATCGTCGGCATCGCGGGCACGCGCTGCCTGACTGAAATAGGCGTAGAGGATGGCAAGCAAAACACCGGCAGTTGCCGCGAACAGGGTAATGTTCAGCGAGACGACCTGACGCCAGTCTTTAAAAATTGCTTTTTCAGTATTGAAGGTGATGACTGACAACATGCCTGCAGTCGCAGCCTGCACGCTTTGCGGCTCGATCTTCTCAGCTGCTGCAAAGGCAGCTTCATTGCGGTATTTAACAGGTTGTACACCGGCGCGACTGCCAAACATCAGCAGCGGCTGTGCTTCGGAAAACAATGTCTCAGCCTGAATACCGAGCAGCTGACGGCTGCTCAAGGCGGCGATGATTTTGGAGTTTTCATCCAGAATAGCCAGTTCAAGCTCTGCATTGATCAGACCTTGCGAACGCAGTTCAACCAGCAGGTTCTGAACAGCGCTGTAATCATCGCCGTTTTCAGCCAGAGGCGTGGTTTCAATCTGTTTTTGCAGTTTGGCCGCAACATGTGCTGCGGTGAGTGCCATTTCATGACGGGCATCAGCCGCAATTTCCTCGCGCTGACTGAGCAGCGAGAACATGCGGGCACCGGCGAGAATAACCAGAAAAGCAATGATGAGAACAGGAACGATACGGCGCAAAACCGGCTCAAGCGACAGGAGCTTGCGGTAGGCAGGACCGGACAACAGATAGACGTAGCCGGAAAGCCTGAAGCGCTTCGGTCGTCTTTCTGAGGTGTAACGGGCACCATTCGGCGCGCGGTACGCGTCGGTATTCGCCATCCTGTGGCCCTCATCTGAGTGGTTGCTTTTGAAGTGATTCGGGGTGAGAAATCCGAATAACCCTAATGAATCAAATGTGATTCGCTGTGTCCAGTGCTTTTAATTAATAATTAATAAAAAACCTCTGCCGATTCGAAGTGATTCGATCAGTTTCAGGAAAATGACACATGGGGTCAGTGCTGCATGATTCTGATTTGATTCAGAAATACGCTGCCATGTATTCTTTATCGTAAAACATTGTGTTCTTTTTAAAGCGCAGCCTGAAATGCAGGAAACGGGCTGTGCGCAACAGATCACAAAGTCCGGAACATAATTTTAGAGTGTCAAAGCGCCGTGCGCCCGATCGGGAACGGCGCTTTGATGTAAAGAAAATGCGGTGCGGAGGCGCTGATTTGCCTCCGCATCTGTTTCATCAGGCAAGCATGCGCTCTGTGATATCGCGCACATCAGCTGAGAGGTTCTTGGCCTGAGCAATCGTTTCTAAAGCGGCTTTGAGGTGTTCTCGACGTACCGGTTCCAGCGTTTTCCATGAGCGCAGGCTGGTCAGAAGACGCGAGGCCAGTTGCGGGTTTTCACGGTCAATCGTCAGGATCAGCTGTGTGAAGAATGCATAGGTCTTGCCGTCCTGCCGGTTGAAGCCGGTCGGATTGCCCGCCGCAAAAGCACCAAGCACCGAACGGGCACGGTTCGGATTATCCAGCGAGAATAACGGGTGCTGCATCAGTTGCTGGACGGTTTCCAGCGCATCGGGAGCAGGGCGGCGCGCCTGTACGCCAAACCATTTATCCATGGCGAGCGGTACATTGCCGTAGTCTTTTTCAAACTGCGCCAAGGCCTGCACAGCATTGTCATGCCCGTAGAAATTATGCACCAGAAGGGTCAGAGCTGCCATCTTGTCGGTCATATTGTCCGCAGAGGTGAACTGCGCATAGACCCGCGCTGGCTCTTTATCGGAGGCTGCAAGATAGGTCAGCAAGATTGCTTTGAGCGCGCGTTTGCCGGCACCCGCTGCATCCGGTGTGAATGGGGCTTTATCTTGCAAAGCCTTATAGGTGCCTGCGAAAAGCGCTGCATTTTGTGCGGCAACCGCCGAGAGCAGGGCTTCTCTGCTGCTGCGGATCAGATCAGGATCAATATTCGTGCCAAGCTCACGGGCAATATCTGCTTCTTCCGGCAAGGTCAGGCATAAGGCGCGGAAAGCGTGATCCAGTGTCTCATCCTGCACCAACTCTGCCAGTAATTCGGCTAATGCCGGATCAAAGACAGCCGGTTTCTGCAGGCGTAATTGCTCAACATTGCTGATAATCGCCGCACTCATCAAATGATGAATAGCCTGCCAGCGGCCAAAGGCATCGCTGTCATGACGGGCAAGAAACAGCTGTTCTTCGCGGCTCAGTTTCTGGCTGAGATGTACCGGCGCTGAAAAACTGCGCAGCAGGGAGAGAACCGGCTTCTCAGCAATATTGCGGAATGTCCAGCTTTGCGATGCATCACGTAAATGCAGCACATCGCCTTCAAGTCCCGCACCCTCATAAGTGGAAATGGCAATATCCTGACCATCCGCGCCGATCAGACCGAATTTGACCGGAATATGCATCGGCTGTTTTTCGCACTGG
>JAIRVW010000452.1 GCA_031253705.1 Brucellaceae bacterium | reverse complement strand
ATCATGACCATGTCTTCTGTCGCAAGTCTTGCATCGGGAACACCTGAATTTATTTCGGCAATGATCCTGCTGGGGTTTGGCTTACCTGCACTATTAGTGTTGCTGCTGGGGGCGTGGATTGATTCATCCGCATGTCTGTATTCTGCCAGCCTGTCACTGGCCAATCAGTTTCCGCGTTTCAGGTTCATTACGATTATCGCAGCAATAACAGTTGTGGGCGTGGTACTGGTTGTAGTGGGTGCGGATAAAGCGTTTATCCCGTTTTTGATCGCGCTGAGTGTAAGCCTGCCGCCGCTGGCAACAATTCTGGTACTTTCCGCACTTTTGCCGCAACCGTCACACCCTCATGCTGTTCACAGAGCCATTCCATTAGTGTGCTGGGCACTGGCAACGATTTTCGGTTTAATGACCAATTACGGCTATTGGAGCTTTTCAACATTACCGACATTTGATGCCGTGCTGATTTCGGCTGTTATCTTTATTTTGTTGCGTGTTGCGGTCTCTTTTGCACCTTTAACGTCAGCCGTTAGTGACGGGTCAGTCGAATAATTATACCTTTTGCATTATCTGAATAACCGGTCTGAAGTTGCTTTAAATGGTAATTCAGGCCGGTTTTGAATATTTACGTGTCAGCAAAAGTGTATCGTAAAGCACATTAATTTATGCGTTTTCATATATGAGATTTTTATATCTCTTATCATTTCCCTCTCTCGAACCACTATGCATTTTTGCACCATAATTCCGCCTGATTTCGGCTCGTCCCGCCTTTAGCGGTGCGCCGGAAGCAGCCGTTGCATCTGCACCGGCTGAAATTCAGGAGTTCGGATGATGGATATCATTATGATTGCCGCAGGCGCCGGATTTATCGGCCTGTCTTATTTTTACGCCCTTGTTTGCGACCGGCTGTGAGGGCGCATCATGTGGTTTGATTATGTTCTCGGCGGCTCGGTTGCCGCATTGCTCAGCCTCTATCTGCTTTATGCACTGGCACGACCTGAGCGCTTCTAACACTTTGTTTTGTCGCATTGTCCTACGCATCGAAGCGGGAACAGAAATCAGTCCGGTGAACTGATTTCCTCGCGTAGGCGCTTCGTACTAATGCTTTAAAAGACAGAAAGTATCTTCCAATGACTTTCAACGGAATATTGCAGATTGCGATCCTGTTCGGTCTCACAATTCTGCTGGTGAAACCGGTCGGCGGGTATCTGACCCGCGTGTTCACCGGTGAACGAACCTTCCTCTCGCCGGTGATCGCGCCGGTTGAGCGCGGCCTCTATAAACTGGCCGGAATCCATGAAAAAGAAGAACAGCACTGGACAGTCTATGCGGCGTCACTGCTGATGTTCAGCATTGCCGGTTTTGTGGCGCTCTATCTGTTGCAGCGTCTGCAAGGTGCACTGCCTTATAATCCTGCGGGTATGCAGGCTGTGGAGCCGACATCTGCTTTTAATACAGCAGTCAGCTTTATGACCAATACCAACTGGCAGGGCTATGGCGGTGAAAGCACAATGAGCTATTTCACCCAGATGGCCGGTATCACGGTACAGAACTTTGTCTCTGCTGCGGTGGGTATCGCTGGTGCTATGGCGATTACCCGTGGTTTTGCCCGCTCTTCAAGCAATACAATCGGCAATTTCTGGGTCGATCTGACCCGTGCCACGCTTTATGTGCTGCTTCCGATCTGCATTATCGGCACAATTGTGCTGGTGTGGCAGGGCGTACCGCAAAATCTCAATGCCTATACGCTTGCGACCACGCTGGAAGGTGCGCAGCAGACCATTGCGCAAGGGCCTGTGGCCTCGCAGATGATTATCAAGCATCTGGGCACCAATGGCGGCGGCTTCTTCAATGCCAACTCGGCACATCCGTTTGAAAACCCAACTGCACTGACCAATCTTATTCATCTGCTGTCGATTTTCGTGATCTCTACCGCCATGACCAATGTGTTCGGCCGTATGGTCGGCAATCAGCGTCAGGGCTGGGTATTGTTTGCCGTCTTTGGCGTTCTGGTGGTGCTGGGAACTTCGGTGCTCTATTGGGCTGAAGCCAGCGGTAATCCGCTGATGCAGGCTCTGGGCGTTGTTGGCGGCAATATGGAAGGCAAAGAGGCACGCTTCGGCATTGCGCTGTCGGCGCTGTTCTCCGAAGTGACCACAGCCGCCTCTACAGGTGCGGTCAATAATATGCATGACAGCCTGATGCCGCTCGGCGGTCTGGTGCCGCTGTTCAATATGCAGATCCCTAATCTCGGCGGTATTGGTGCCGGTATCTACGGTATGCTGTTGTTCTTTATTCTGGCGATCTTTATTGCCGGTCTGATGGTTGGCCGCACACCGGAATATCTGGGCAAGAAAATCGAAGCCAAAGAGGTCAAGATGAGCCTGCTGGCCACGCTCGGGCCATCGCTTGCCATTCTTGGTTTCGCCGCATTGGCGGTTGTGCTGCCGCAAGGACTGTCGAGCATTCAGGATGCAGGGCCGCACGGTTTCAGCGAAGTGCTTTACGCTTACTCTTCCGGTGCCAACAATAACGGCAGTGCCTTTGCCGGTCTCAATGCCAATACGCCTTTCTACAATCTCACCATCGGTTTCGCGATGCTGATGGGGCGTTTTCTGCTGATCGTGCCGGTGCTGGCGATTGCCGGTTCATTGGCAGCCAAGAAAACCGTTCCGGTGTCAGCAGGCACCTTGCCAACCACAGGTCCACTGTTTGTTGGTCTGGTCTTTGGCGTGACGATGATTGTCGGCGGTCTGACTTTCTTCCCGGCTTTGGCGCTGGGGCCAGTTGTCGAGCATTTCGCAATGCTCTCCGGTCAGCTCTTTTAAAGGTGTATGATGGCGAAGAATTCTTTTTTGATGAAGCAATTATTCCGTTCGAATTCCACACAGAAGCAAAATCTGCGCGATGTGAAAAAGGAAGATTGTCCCAAACTCACCAGTATTATGCTGATCCTTGTGCTGGCGAT
>JAIRVW010000450.1 GCA_031253705.1 Brucellaceae bacterium | reverse complement strand
TGCTGGAAGCGCAATCCGGCCTCTATCGCCAGTTGCTTGAAGCGCAAAGCCGTTCTGCGACAGAATAGTCTCCGCCTCAGAATGAGCGCTGAATGAAGAGTGAGCCGCCGGTCGCATCTTTCTTGTAAAGAGATGAGGCCTGCGGATCATTCCATCTTGTGTAGGTGATTTCCGGAATGAGTACGAGCCCCGGCAGCATCTGGTATGTCACATTGGCAGCCGCGGCGAAGGTTTTGCTGGCATCATAGGCGCTTTGGACATTGAAAGTGGTTTTACCGTTATATTTATAGGCGGTACCACCCCAGACAGCCCAGTCGCCGCCCCACTGACCGTAAAAACTGGTCATTTGGCGCTTGCCGTCAAAGTAAATATCCTCGTTGTTTTTGTAGGCACCCTGAACCCAGAAGGACAGCGCATCGCTGGCTTTGAGGCTGAGTTTTGTTTTGGTCGCCCATGTCTTGTTATTGCTGTCATAGGCGAGCGCAGAGGCCAGACTGCCCCAGCCCTGTTCAAGTTTGGCACCGGCGACCACATGAGGTATATAATCATTGATCGTACCGCTATAAATCAGCGAGGCATCATCGTCCTTTTTGGTTTTATAGCCTGAATCTTTGCTGTTCCCTTGTTCCAGCGCCAGAATGGCCGAAAATCCGCTGTTATTTTTATAAGTGTAGTTGATCTGATTAGTGCGGTAGCCGCCGGCTGCGATCACGTCATCATTGATCATATCGCCGAGATAATTGGTGAAGCTGTGGAAGACAGAATTATCCAGTCCGGCCTGCAATCCGCCAAGTGAAATCATTGCTTTGCGTACAGTGCCGGTGCTTTTGCTGTCTTCGCCGTCCGTCCATTGGAAGCGCAGCGATGTTTCAGTTTTGAGTGTGCCGAGTTCGGTTTCTGCTGCGGTTTTGGGATTGAGGGTAAAGCGTACAGTATAGGTTGGACTGTGGTAGCTGGTATTATCATAGGCGTCATGGCCGACCTGAAACTGTGAGCGTACATAACCGCCGAGGGACAGACAGGTTTGTGTACCGGGTAGTGTGAAGTAACTCTTGCCGAAAGTATCGCAGATACGGACATAATTTATGTCATCAGGTTCGGGCGCTGTAATATTATCGGCTGCGTAGGAAATATTGCTTAAAAAGAGAAAAAATATTGAATTAAAATATATTGCGGCATTTTTCATTGCGGTTCCCGGATGTTGTTTTATTTATGGCGCAAATATGTCCTGAACTTTTCTTGATAGAAATTGCAGTTCTGTGTGATGAAATTTGTGGGATCAAAGCATCTCCGCAAAAGCAACGCGGGTTAGCATTGGGCACTGTGTACGAAAAACACAGAGAGCGTTTCCAACCCGTTTTCGTAGCCGGATCGCTTGTTATTTATATTTTCAGTGAACGCTGTGTTTTGAAAATCTACAATTGATACGATACCGTATGGTATGATATGTGTGTGACAAAGCAAAAAGACAGGTCACATTATGAATCCGAGACTCGCCGCCGCAATGGCCACCATTTTATGGGGCTTTACCTATATTGTTTCATCCAACATGCTGCCGCATCATCCGGTCTTTATCGGCGCTGTGCGTGCATTAGGTGGCGGTATTCCTTTGCTGCTGTTTGCCCGTACCCTGCTGCCGCGCGAGTGGATCTGGAAAATCATCGTGCTCGGTACGCTCAATGCCGGTCTGTTCTTCGGTCTGATTTTTGTCGCGGCATTGCGTTTGCCGGGCGGTGTGGCCGCAACCATTCAGGCGCTGGGGCCGCTCTTTACCATTCTGCTGGCATGGCCGCTGATGCATGTCATTCCGTCCGGTCACAAGATTTTCAGCGTTTTGCTGGGCGCGCTGGGTGTCAGCCTTGTGGTGCTGCGCGGCAGTGTAGAAATGGATATGATCGGCGTGCTGGCCGGTCTTGGTGCGGCGCTTTCCGTGGCGCTTGGCGGTATCTATGTGCATAAATGGGGGCGTCCGTGCTCGCTGATTGCTTTTACCGGCTGGCAACTGGTTATCGGTGGTATTGAACTTGCCATTTTTGCCGTGATTTTTCAGGATATTCCGGCAAGTCTCAGTCTGATTAATGTCACCGGTTTTGTCATTCTGGCACTGTTTCTCACCGCTCTGGCCTTTGCTCTGTGGTTTCGCGGGATTGAGGGCGCGGGGCCTTCTGCTGTTGCCCCGTTCTTCCTGCTGGCTCCGGTCACAGCCTTTGTGATGGATGCAGTTTTCAACGATATGGTGCCGGGCTGGCTGCAGCTTGGCGGTATCGTTCTAGTGCTGGGCAGCCTGCTTTACGGTCAGCTGGCAGACCGCAGAGCTATTCGCGCGGCCAGCCGCAGTCATGTCATCGCTGCTGACAATACATAGCCGGAGGGGACTGCATGAGCGAAGAGAAACCTGTCCGGATTACCCGCCGCGGTATCGAGCGGCGGGAACAGATCAGAGCCATAGCCGGTGCCCTGTTTCTGGAACATGGCTATGAGGGTGTCTCAGTTGATGAGATTATGCGGCAGGCAGGCGGCTCCAAAACCAATCTCTATAATCACTTTGGTGATAAAGAAGGGTTGTTTATGGCCGTGGTCTCGCAGATGAGCGAGAGCTTTACCCATGCGATCAAAGATCTCGACGTGTCCGGCCTGCCGTTGAAAGACGGGCTGGAACTGCTGGGGCGGCAATTGCTGACAGTGCTGATGCAGGCAGATCATGTGGCGTTTCAGCGGCTGGTGATTGCCGAATCCGGCCGCTTTCCTGAGGTTGCCAGAACGTGGTTTGCAAAAGCCCCGCAAATGTCACGGCATTATTTTGCCAAAGCGATTACGCCGCATATGGAAAGCGGCACGCTGCGTCAGGGTGATCCGGCAGTTATGGCGATGCATTTTCATGATATGATCGTGGAAAATCTGCTCAGTCTGGCTTTGCTGGGACATGAAGTGGATGAGGCAATGCAGCAGCGCACCATAGAGGATGCTTTGCAGACTTTGCTCTGTGGCTGGACTGCGCATGAGACTATTTCGAGGGGAGAAAAATCATGAGTCCGAACTGGATCTTTCAGCTTCTATCCATGCCTGTTGTGCAATTGCTGGCACGCATATTACTGACCATGACCTTCTGGCTGAGCGGTCTTGTCAAATTATTTGATTTTCCGGCGGCTGTGGCGGAAATGAGTGCCAATAATCTGCCGGCACCGGTCTTCTTTGCTGCTTTAACCATTGCCGTGCAGCTGATCGGTTCTGCTCTGGTGATTTGGGGTGGTTCACTTGTCTGGTTGGGTGCAGGCGCTTTGGGTGTTTTTACTGCAATAACAATTCCGCTGGTTCATGCTTTCTGGAGGGCTGAAGGGGCGGAAGCGATTATCAAAATGCATGTGGCGATTGAGCATATATCGGTGATCGGCGGGCTGATCCTTGTCGCCATATTGCATGCCGTTGTGCCGCGCCTGCGCAGCCGGTAATTGCTATGCAGCGCGGTTCACATTCAGCCATTCCATATCTTCGCTCAGAGCCTGCGTGAGGGTGGCTTCCATATGACGAAAGCGGCGGATCAGTTCTTCTCCGAAAGGGGTGAGGATTGCACCGCCGCCCTGTTTGCCGCCGCGCTGCGAGGTCACAGAAGGCTCATTGAACATTGAATTCACTGCATCGACCAGCTGCCATGCACGGCGGTAGGACATGTCCATCGCGCGCCCTGCGGCTGAAATTGAGCCGGTGTCGCGTATATGTTCCAGCAGCTGAATTTTGCCGCGTCCCAGACGTGCCTTTTCCGGAAAATCAATCCGCAATACCGGCTTCAGTGAAGCAATATCCCGTGGTGCCATATCAATTCTCCGTTTTATTCTCTGCAATTCATAAATCAAAAAGTCGGCGGTGTGCAGGCGCTGATCACATCGCAGGCGACCGGCCCCACACAGCGAAAACGATGCGGGCGGCGGCTTTCAAAATAATAGCCGTCACCGGGGCCTAATATACGTCTTTCACTGTCCACCGTCACTTCCAGACGACCGGCAATAACGATGCCGCCTTCTTCGCCTTCATGAACCAGCGGTACTTTTCCGGTATCCGCACCCGGTTCATAACGTTCTTTGAGAATTTGCAGCGCCCGTCCGAACAGATTGTCACCCAGCTGCCGGAATGAAATCTTACCCTTGCCGATCTCTACAAACTCCTCGGACTGATAAAATGCTTTTTGCGGCATATCCGGCTGCAGGGCGAAAAATTCTGACATACCAATAGGTAAGCCGTCGAGGATACGCTTGAGCGCGCCGACAGAGGGATTGGTCTGATTGGCTTCAATCAGAGAGATGGTGGCATTGGTCACACCGGTGCGCTTTGCCAGCTCACGCTGCGACAGACCGGATTTTTCGCGGATAAAGCGCAAACGGCCGCCAATATCGATCTCGCCGGACATCAGCCTGTATCCCCACTGTTCTGGTTGTTAAATATTTTAAACAATCTATCAATTTTACATGACAGATCAAGGAGATAATTCCGCAAAGAAATAGACTTGTTTCGCTCCCCGAAGCATGGCCAACTCAGGGCAACACGGAAGGGAGAGGACAGTTTTTCTGCATCAGAAAAACTGCTCTGATGAGGAGTAAAATATGGCCGATTTATCCAATAGTCCGAAGCTCGATAGTTTCTGGATGCCGTTTACGGCAAACCGCCAGTTCAAGGCGGCACCACGTATGCTGGCTGCTGCTGACGGCATGTATTATACCGATGTGGACGGCAACCCTGTGCTGGACGGTACCGCCGGACTGTGGTGCGTGAATGCCGGTCACGGCCGTAAGCAGATTGCCAGTGCCGTTGAAAAACAGCTTTCGACGATGGATTTTGCGCCGACATTCCAGATGGGGCACAATATCGCTTTCGATTTTGCCACCCGTCTCGGCGAAATTGCGCCGCGCGGTGATGGTAAGATTCTTGATCGCGTGTTCTTCACCGGTTCCGGTTCTGAATCCGTTGATACCGCACTGAAAATCGCGATTGCTTATCAGCGCGCCATAGGTCAGGGCACCCGTACCCGTGTGATCGGCCGTGAGCGCGGCTATCATGGCGTGGGTTTCGGCGGTATTTCTGTCGGCGGTCTGGTTAATAACCGCCGCGTCTTCCCGTTGCTGCCGGGCGCTGACCATCTGCGCCATACGCATGATCTTGAGAAAAACGCTTTCAGCAAAGGTCAGCCGGAACATGGCGCCGAACTGGCGGACGATCTGGAGCGTATGGTTGCCCTGCATGGTGCGGAAACCATTGCCGCGGTGATTGTTGAGCCGCTGGCCGGTTCCACCGGTGTGCTGGTGCCGCCGAAAGGCTATCTGGAACGCCTTGCCGCCATTGCCAAGAAACACGGCATTCTGCTGATTTTCGATGAAGTGATCACCGGTTTCGGTCGTCTGGGTTCGCCGTTTGCATCAGATTATTTTGGTGTCACACCGGATCTGATCACCACTGCAAAAGGTCTGACCAACGGTGCCATTCCGATGGGCGCGGTTTTCGCCAGCCGCCATATTTATGACGGTCTGATGCACGGGCCGGAAGGTGCGATTGAACTGTTCCACGGCTATACCTATTCCGGCCATCCGGCAGCCTGTGCGGCAGGTCTTGCAACGCTGGATATTTATGCGGAAGAGGGGCTGCTGACCCGTGCGGCAGAACTGGCCGGTGACTGGCAGGAGGCGATCCATTCGCTGAAATCCGCGAAGAATGTCATCGATATCCGTACTCTCGGACTGGTGGCCGGTATTGAATTGTCCTCCCGTGACGGTGCTGTGGGCGCGCGTGCCTATGATGTGTTTGTGGATTGCTTCAAAAAAGGCCTGCTGATCCGCGTGACCGGCGATGTGATTGCCCTGTCTCCGCCGCTGATCATCAGCAAAGAAGAAATCGGCAAAATCGTCTCGATCCTTGGTGATGCGATCAACCGCGCATCCTGATCTGAGCAGATATGAAAAAAGCCCGCGCAGTACTTACTGCGCGGGCTTTTCTTTTTACATGGAGAGGGACTTATTTCGCAGTTTCAGTCTGCGGGGCTTCCTGCCATTTGTCCCAGCTGGTCAGAATGGTCTGTGCATAGGCTTTGCCGACGCGATAGGCATTGGTGGTTGCCAGCTTAAAGCCGCCGGATTCTGATTTCAGCGATTCCAGAGCGGCCTGATCTTCACCCTGACGGTCGAAGTTGGAAGCGGTACGCAGCAAAGCGATGCGGTTGAAGTCGAGCTTGCCTGCTTCTGATGCGCGTTTCAGCGCGGTCAGTGTTGCATTGTCTTCCATCTGCGAGGTGCAATAGGTGCCTTTGCCGTCGGTGAGCAGTTCAACCCATTTTTCCATGAAACCGGCAATTTTCGCGCCGTGCCAGTAGGTGTCGCTGGACAGCGTATCGCACATGCTGACAATCGGTGCACCGGTTGCGATATCGCCCTTGTAATGTTTGCGATAGGCTTTGGCACCGTCACCGTCCAGCAGTTCCACATCCTTGGTCACGCTGAAAGCATAGTCAGCCAGCTTGGCGTTCAGGGCGTAAACTTCGGTACCGGCAGACCATTTGGCTGTTTCTGTCGGATTGTCTGCACCTAGTGCGAAAGAGCCGGTTTCCCATGTATCTGGTACTTCGCTCTGGTCGATACGGTGGTTCAGGTCAGCATCAACGGCAAATTTTGCCCAATGAGCGGAGCCGAGCGTGCCGCGTTTCGGATCAACACCGGCAATACCGGCAATCAGAAAATAGGTTTTGGAGAGGTCGAATTTCTCGCTGAGCGCCATCGCCGAAACCGAGCTTGCCGCATTGGCAAAGCCCATGGCCGTTGTCATATGGCACAGGCCTTCATCGGTGCAGTCAACATTCGGATATTCGGGATTAAGACCGGCCAGCTTGATCTGCTGTGTGAATTTCTCGCCTTCAGCCCAAGGCTTGGCTTCCTGACCGAACATGGTGATGACCATGACTTTCGGTGCGATTTTAGCAGTGTCCTGCGCCAGCGCTGGTGTGGTCAGGGCGGCAGCAAATGTAACAGCGGTGAGGGCGGAAGCAGAGAGAAGAAGCGAGCGCAATCTTAAGATACCTTTGATGATATGACACGGGTCAGTTTCATCAGCGATTACAGTTTGCATTGCGCGATCATTGTCTGATCAGGCTCTGTTCCCTGTGCCGGTGATAAGAAACTGATCTTGCACCTTGTACGTCATCTGACAGGCGAAGAAAACCGGAAACTCTGTCCTTTTCTTTGTTTGCCACAGGCAGAATATGCAATGTGTGATTGGTATGAATATCTTTGCGGATAAAAAGACTTCAGAAGAGTATTTTATTATCTGTTTGCAAAAAGAAATCAGATTTCAATAATTCCTGATCGTGGAAAATTATCCCTCTTGGAGAAGCGCAAAACCGCTCCTATGATGCTGTTTTTCAACAGGTCAATGCCAACATGCTCCAAGTGCCTGCCTATATGCTTACCACCGGTCCGGTGCCTGCCTATCCGGAGGTTCTCCGTGCTTTGGGGCGGCCGGTTTTATATGATTATACGGATGCGTTTCAGGGCTTTTATCAAAGCGTGGTTGAAAAGCTTGCACAGGTCATGCGCACGACCAATAAGCCGGTGATTATGCAGGGCGAGGCTATTCTCGGCATTGAGGCGGCAGCTGCGGGTCTGATCGCTCGTCAGGATGTGGTGCTTAATCTGGTCTCCGGTGTTTATGGCAAGGGTTTCGGGCTGTGGGCAGCGCGCTATGGCCGTGAAGTCATTGAACTGGCAGTAGAATATGATGATGTGATCGATCCGCAGGCTGTAGAGGCTGCACTTAAACAGCGCCCTGACATCAGCATTATCGCCGTTTGCCATCACGATACGCCATCGGGCACACTCAATCCTCTGGCGGAGATCGGTGCCCTTGCCGCGCGTCACGGTGCTTATCTGATCGTTGATGCGGTGTCGTCTTTCGGTGGTATGGATGTGCATCCGGAAACCGTACAAGCGGATATTTTCATTACATCGCCGTCTAAATGTCTGGGCAGTACCCCGGGGCTGACACTGGCCGCGGTGAGTGAGCGTGCATGGCAGAAAATAACATCAAACCCTGATGCGCCGCGGGCATCATTCCTGAGCCTTCTGGACTGGAAAGAGGCATGGCGGGCGGGCAATGCTTTTCCGGTAACGCCGTCAGTTGCGGAAATTTATGCTCTTAACACAGCGCTCGATCTTTATCTGGCGGAAGGTGCTTCAAACGTCTGGGCGCGCCATGCCAAGACAGCTCAAATTGCCCGTGAAGGTATCAAAGCATTGGGGCTGGACTTATGGCCGCGTCAGGAAGCCTATGCCGCACCGACAGCGACAGTGTTTAAAGTACCGGATGGTATCAGCGATGTGGCTTTGCGTGATCTGATGCTGCGTGATTATGATGTGCTGTTGTCGCTTGGCCGTAAAGATACGGCTGGCAAGGTTCTGCGCATCGGCCATATGGGGGCGTCAGCGCAACCGGAGTTTGCGGCAAAGGCTGTTGAAGCTTTGGCCGGTGCACTAAAGAAGCTTGGGGTTATTGCGGATTAATCCGCTACAGAGGGACAGGGTATTATGACAAGATTGACGCTTAATCGACGTGCTCTGCTGGCGGGAACTGCCGGTCTTGCAGCATTGTCTGTTCTGCCGCGATTTGCTTTTGCGCAAGCGGCTGAAAAACCAGCTTCTGTTGAGCCTGTGCGTGGCGGCCGTCTGATTGTGGCGGCGGATAGCGAACCGGCCAATCTCAATCCGGCAATTGTCGCCTCAAACGGCGTGTTTTTTGTTGCCAGCAAAGTGATTGAGACTTTGGCCGAGCAGGCTTATGTCGATGCGCAGCATCCGGATGGCTTGAAGCCATTGCTGGCCACCGGATGGGAAGGTTCGGCAGACGGGTTGTCTGCCACGTTCAAACTGCGCGAAGGCGTGACATGGCATGACGGCAAGCCGTTTACCTCTGCCGATGTGGCATTCTCAGCGCAGGAAGTCTGGAAGAAGCTGCAAAATCTCGGCCGTTCGGTTTTCAAAAATCTGGAAAGCGTTGAGACACCGGATGAGCATACTGCAATCTTCCGCTTCTCTGAGCCGACACCGTTTCAGCTGATCCGCAATGCGCTGCCGGTAGTGACTTCAGTGCTGCCGAAACATCTTTATGAAGGCACGGATATTGCGAAAAATCCGGCCAATGAGAAACTGGTCGGAACGGGGCCTTTTGTCTATGGCGACCACAAGCCGGGTGAATATTACCTGTTGAAGCGCAATGAAAATTACTGGGACAAACAAGCACCTGCACTGGATGAGATTGTCTATCAGGTGCTGCCGGATCGTGCATCTGCGGGTAATGCGCTGGAAGCCGATCAGATCCAGCTGGCTGCTTTCTCTGCCGTGCCACTGGCTGATCTGGAGCGAATTTCCAAAGTGCCGGGGTTGAAGGTCTATGCCGATGGTTATGAGGCGCTGACCTATCAGCTCAGTGTCGAACTTAATCATCGCCGTAAAGAACTGGCTGATCTGAAAGTGCGCCAGGCTATCGCCCATGCGATTGATAAGGACTTTGTGGTTAAGACGATTTTCCTTGGTTATGCAAAACCGGCGACAGGACCGGTACCGGCTTTTGACAAGGTCTTCTATGCGCCGGATACGCAGCAATATGTCTTTGATATTGCCAAGGCCGAAAGCCTGCTGGATGAAGCTGGTTATAAAAAAGGCGCTGACGGTTTCCGCTTTAAGCTGAAGCTGCTGCCTGCTCCATTCTTCAATGAAACCAAGCAATTCGGCGATTATTTGCGGCAGGCTTTGGTGAAAATCGGCATTGATGCGGTGATTGTTGCAAATGACTCTCCGGCACATCTCAAAGCGGTCTATACCGATCATGATTTTGATATCGCGGTGGCAACGCCGGTTTACCGCTCTGATCCGGCAATCTCCACAACAGTGCTGTTCCAGAGCGGATTACCGGCCGGTGCGCCATTCACCAACCAATATGGCTATAAGAATGAGGCCGTCGATGCACTGATTGCCAAGGGCGCAGTGACTTTGGACGACAAAGCGCGTGCAGGCATCTATCAGGATTTACAACGTCTGGTGGCAGAAGACCTGCCGCTGATCAATGTTGCGGATTTCTCGTTCATTACGGTTGCCAGCGAGCGCGTGCAGAATGTCTCGGATAATCCGCGTTGGGCGGTGTCCGGCTGGGC
>JAIRVW010000413.1 GCA_031253705.1 Brucellaceae bacterium | reverse complement strand
CAAAACGGCTTTGGTGCATGGATCCCAATTTTCAGAGTGCGGCTTTCCGATACATCTGATAGTTTTCAGTTCTTTTCCAGTTCAGGATGTTTTGATACCGTTCAAACACAACGCTGCCTACCGTCATAAGATCCCAAAGCAGAAATTCCGGGTAACGAATTGGTCGACCTATGAAACAGGCTTGCGTCGGCATGGCAGCCTAACGTTTTGGCTGAATGATGAAGTGCTTGCGGCATGGCCTGCGCCCCGCCGCATAACGCCGGGTGGTCAGCCACGGTTTTCGGATCTGGCTGTGCAGACATCATTGCAATTGGGGCTGGTTTTCAGGGTAGCTCTGCGTCAGGTTGAAGGCCTTGCCACGTCCCTGTTCCAGTTAATGGGTGTTGACCTGCCAGTGCCCGATCATACAACCCTGAGCCGCCGCTGTGGCCAATTGCAAATCTCCAGAAAGCGCCACGATGATAAGGACAAGGATTACGGCTCCACGAAGCCCTTGCATATTATCATTGATAGCACCGGTCTGAAAATCTATGAAGCTGGTCAATGGCTTGAAGAGAAAAACAGCGTGAAATCCTGCCGAAAATGACGCAAACTACATATTGCCCTTGATGCCGACAGTGGCGAGATTATCGCCCAAACACTCACCGATCAGAATATGAGCGACATCAGTCAGCTGCCACCCCGACGTCCTATGCTGCTACAAATTTTATCAGGACTGGAATTTATGTCCGCTTAGCAAGCCGCAAAGCACCTGCAGCGCGCTGTTCCTGCACAGCTCGGATTAAACTATCAGTAAATGCCTGACTGAACTGGCCGCGTGCAACACGGTCTTCCAGAGTATAGGATTTTTCCAAAACATCCGCATTCAACTCATCAATCATAACCCATAAACGAATATCACGATCAAGGTTCGCCCGGCGCGCCTCCGTTTCGGGGATGCTAATTGCCTGACGACCTGTTAGTGGTTCTTTACTGGTAATAGGCGCAATAAAAAGCAAATGATTTCCAGCTTGATCCTTTACGACCAAAACAACGCAACTCGGCCTCTTTTTGCGACCTTCTGTTTCCCCTCTGTCAGCCTGCCACTTCCAAAGATAATGATATTCGATAATCTGGCCTGCCTTTGGAAAATCAGCGGTCACGGAAATAATCCTCAACCCCTTGATCCCAAAGCTTGCCAAGATCTTCCGGCATGTCAGCAGTCGCAATAGCGACTTGTTGATTTGCGATTTTTGTCAGAGCCTCATAACGCTCCATAGACATAACAACATAACGTGGCTTTCGGTGTTTAGTAATCGCGATTGGCGCGACTGTCGCAGCCTCGAATAAGTCACCGGTGTTACGGGTTAGATCTCCTGCTGTAAATTCACGCATGATGCTCTCCTATTGCCTCAATATTAAGAATATACAGAATTTCTTAATATTTCAAGGTTTTTATTTTCTCCTTGCATCAAACTGCGGAGTTAACCAGACCTGTCAGAAGGTCTGACAGGTCTGGTTCGTCTGATCAAAATGGTTCAGGTTTTAAGTTCGGCCATTTTCTGCGAAAGCGTCCACAAAGCTTTATTGAGCTTAATATCTTGATCAATACCATTGACAGCGCGGGATTTGACACGGCGCGGACGGCCTCGTTCAAAACGGTATAGGTGCCTTCAATCACCCTCCCCGCCACATCACCAGAATGGCGAACCTTGATAGCCTCAAGCGTACCGACCTGTGCCACCAGTGAATTCAGGCAGCGTATTCTGAAAAGCCCTGCCATAAGTTCATAGGCGCTTGTGCCGTCATTGGCATTTTTCAGCAAGATTTGGCAAACATTGTCACCCACGGAATAGCTCTTACCATCATCGATGCGGCGCAGGCGAATAAGGTGTTTTGTAAACTCGGCCTTGCCTTCTATCCCTGTGCGCGATTGTTTGGCACCAACTGGCACAAAACCCTCCTTTGTCAGTGCGCGCAGGAGTTCGATTGTCGGGATGGGCTGAAAACGATCAGAGCGACTTTCATGGGCGGTTACAGCAAAGATTGACGGTGCTACTTTCAGCATTTCGTCTTCGGTCAGTGTGCGGCCAGTGTCGAAACGGGCAGTATCGGTGTAAATGGTCATAATGGTTTCTCCGGTTTTCCCTTTTCTGCAAAGCGGTCTTTTCTGTCCCGTATGGGGCAGAAGCTCTGCTTCTGCTCTCGAGCTCGTGCGGAACAGCGGGTGTGCAAGCGGAGGGGTGGTTTCGCGGGGAACCGGCTGCAGTGAGCGAAGCTGGGCGGAAAACAATCCGAAGTGCGCCGAGGGCAGAGCCCTAAGTTCTTGTTACAGGAGCGTAAACCGGTTCGCCGCCTAAAGGTGGCAGGGAAGTATGCGGATACCAGTCCTTCCCCTCTGAAGAAAACATTGAAGGGGGGGGGGCGAGTGAATCTCTACAGGATTGTACGCTAAGGAAAGATGAACCCTTTTGGAGTGAAGCGATTGACGCGGAGTGGCCGGAAGCGTTTGCAATGTTTGTCATCCACTGTGAACAGGAGCGGACATCGACTTCGAAAAATGACAACTAACGCCAGTCGCCGCCTTGTCCGTCAAAGGATCGTCTGGCGGTCATGCTTAAAATTGTCCGACAACGTGCAAATTCATAAATGGGCGGTCATTATGATTGGTGAACGGAATAACAGACAGACATTCACTGCCAACAACTTGGATGTGCGGGGTACCCCTGAACGGGTTTAATATGGCCACTTTCACGATTGGTATTTTCTGAAAGTGCGCATCATGAC
>JAIRVW010000364.1 GCA_031253705.1 Brucellaceae bacterium | reverse complement strand
GGGTGCAGTAATAAAGCCGTCAATTGCACCGGCTTCCTGCCAATGTCGGATGCTTTCAACAGCATCATCAACAGTGCCGATAACCTGCCAGTGTCCGGCGCTGATCACTTCCGGTCTGTGGAGCAAATCGCGCAGAACAGGTTCCTCACGTTCAATCAGCCTGCGCAGCAGTCCGGCATGGGTTTTGCTACGCAAAACGGCCGGTACAGGCGGCAGATCTGCTGCTCTGACCGGCTGGTCGTCTGCCCAGTCAGTCAGATCAAGACCGGTCATGTCCCGGATCGAAGCGATCTTGCGGGCACGGTTGGTGCGTGCATGGGTGTAGATAAACAGCTCTTCTGCTTCTTTGCGTGTCGGCGCGAGATAGAGGCTCAACCCCGGTAACAGGCGGACATCATCCGCCTTGCGTCCGTGACTTTCTGCGAGACGACGCAAATCTTTACGCAGATCAATTGCTGCATCAAGATCAGGTGTAGCCGAGAAAATTGCATCGGCGACAGAGGCGGCAAAACTCCGGCCTGCCGGAGAAGCACCTGCCTGAAACAGCGGAATACGCACATCGCGGTAAGAGGGCAGATTGAGCGGGCCTTTGACTTTAAAATGCGCCCCCTCATGATGAATGGGCTGAATAAGACTGGTATCGGCGAATTGCCCGCTCTGCCGGTTACGTTTCAACGCGGCGTCAGGAAAACTTGCCCATAGGTTGCGCACAACTTCGGTAAATTCTGCGGCTCTCGCATAGCGCTCATCCGAGGACGGCATGGCTTCAAGACCAAAATTCTCATTGCCGTCCAGTGCGGTTACGATATTCCAGCCCGCACGACCATTGCTGATCTGATGCAGCGACATAATCTGCCGCGCCACAACATAAGGGGGCATGAAGGTCGTGGAAACGGTTGAAAGCAGGCCGATTTTGGAGGTTTCCCGTGCCAGTGCGGCCATCAGAACGGTTGAATCGAGACTGCCGAAACCCGGGCTGGTTTCCATAATTTGCGCATTGAGGAACAGGCTGTCCGGTCTGAAGACAAAATCAAGCTTTGCAGCTTCAGCGCGGCGCGCAATATCGACAAAAAAATCGGTGCCGAATGTATGTTCGATATTGCTGCCGTCATGACGCCAGCCGTCACCGCTGAGCCATGTGGGAGCCAGCGACATGCCGATATGAAGTTGTTTATGAGCCATCGCGCTTTCCCGTCATGCCTTCAGAGTGTCATTCATAGAAACCGCAGCCCTGAAACGGGCTGCGGCAGAGTGCCTGCGATCAGAAGCTGCCTTTAATACCGACGCCGAACATACGCGGCAGTGTCATGCTGGCTTCAACACCGCCGATCCCGCGATTGGTCTGCATGTAAGTCGGCGCGCGTTCATTGAAGATATTTTTGACGAAACCATAAAGCTCAACCTGTTCGGTGAAGGCATAGCTCATCCGTGCATCGGCCACCGTATAAGGCTTGATCCAGAATGTCGGCGTGTTGGCGATATCGGAGAAATAGCCGTCAACATGGCGTACCTGACCGGAAACATTGAACTTGTCGGTAACATCCCAGCTGGCGCCGATGCTGAACATATAGCCCGGAGACTTGGCAAATTCATTGCCTTCATAGGCCACATTGTTCGAGATGGTATCAATCTTGGTACGCAGCATACCGGCACTGGTTTTCAGTGTCAGATTGTCAAGGAGCTGGTAATCAAGTCCGAGTTCCATACCATAGCTATGGGTCTTCTCGGCATTGATCGTGTAGGACTGGAAGACGCCCGTGGAGACCTCAACCGGAATATTATACTGGGTATTTTTCATATCCATGTAAAACACATTGCCGTTGACCGTCAGCCGGTCATCGAGCAGTTTTGCGCGTGTAAACAGCTCGTAGTTCCACAGGGTTTCTTCTTTGAAAGGCTGCCATCTGCTTGATGTTGCTGCCGGATTGATATAGAGCGAAACGCCGCCCGGATTATAACCGCGATTGATCAGACCGCCGAATGTCAGGTCCGGTGTTACGTCATAGGCGAGCGAGAGCTTTGGCAGAACTGCCGAGAATGTCTCATCGTAATTGACTGGTTCCGCAGCCAGAACCGAGGTGCCGTTACGGCGGATCTTGTCCTGCTGATAACGCAGGCCGCCGGTTGCCGTCCACTGATCGGTCAGCTTGTAGCTGACTTCCGTAAAGACGCCGATATTGTCTTTCTTGTCATCAAAGGCGGAGATACCGCGCAGATACAGCGTTTCATCAGATTTGGTATGGGCATAGAAAATACCGGCAACACCGCTGATAACATCGTCCTGAGTACCGAAATTCACACGGCTTTCATTGGAAATATTGGTTTGATCGATATCCGCATCGCCGTTATTGACCAGACCGGTAATGCGGTTGACACCGGATGCCGAATACTGGGTCTGGTTGAACAGTTTGATGCCGTTATCAAGCTCATAGCTGAGATCAAGAATGCCGGTATTGGTGTGTTGCTTCCATGTCGGCATGGTTGTGGTTGCATGTTCCAGCTCGCTGAACGGTGCGGAGGCCGCCTCCTGAGACGGGCGGTTTGTACCATTATGCGAATAGGTCAGCTTGGCTTCAAAGCCGGATAGTTCTGCCGGCTGCCACAGCAATTTAAAACGGGCATTGAGCGCGCGGAAATCCTGATTGGTGTCGCCGTGCTGAAAGGCCGGGTTGATATAATCAATGAAAGTATCGCGACCGGAATAATCAACGGCCAGACGTGCTGCCAGTTCATCTTTATAAATCGGGCCTGAGAGCATAAAAGATGCACGTTTGGCGTTGTAATTACCGATTTCTGCCTGATAAGCGGCTTCAGGGGTAAATGTCGGGTCTTTGGTATTGACGACAATCGCACCGGCAATCGCGTTTGCCCCTTGCGATGTTGTCTGCGGACCGCGGAAAACCTCAATATTGTCGAGATCCCAGACGGATGTCGCACCAAAGAAATATTCATTATAGTTCAGATAATGGCCGTCGAGATTGATCGTGGCGCGCGGCACCGTGCCGCCCCAGAAAACATTCTGTCCGTTATTCGGCCCCTGTGTGTCCTGACCGCGAATAATCGGCGCACTGACAGTGTCGCTGTATGTGACGTTCGGCACATCTTTGATCACTTCGGAGACGGATGTGTCACCGGTTTTTTCTTTGGCAATGTCTTTGCCGCTGATGATCGTTACCGATGTCGCTGTTTTCTGCAGATCGCGTTCCAGTTTTTCACCGGTGATGACAATCGGTGCGAGAACCAGAGGTTTACTGCCGGTTGTTGCTGCATCTTCCGCATGAGCGCTGTGAGCCATCAGAGCGGTGAGCGTTACAGTGCTGACACTGTAGAAAAATCTGCGATTAAAACGGCGGGACATGGGATGACCTTAAATATGAGTAAGATATTCATATTCAATAGACGATGAATATCGGATTCCACAATAAGGAATGCATACCGCAACGCGGTAATTTCTTTGGATAATGTGCGATGTTGCATTTTGGCAACTTGATAACCGGGCTGGCAGATTGCCGCATCTGCGGGGCACTTCTGTGAAATAGCCATAATCATGAATGACTTCATGTATTTACAAGGCTAGACTGGCGCTGCTTCGCCGGTTTGTTTATGAGCAGGCGCGGTTACGGGAGGAGAGACCAGTTTGACGATACCAGCAGACGAGACAGAAACTTCAATGGAAGCCTTTCCTGAAAAGCGTTCGGGAACCATCCAGTCTGTTGCGATTGCCACGCGCTTTCTCCATATCCTTGCCAATGCACAAAGTGAGCTGGCACTTGGTGAAGTTGCCCGTCGTGCGGGCACCGGCGGCTCAACGGCGCATCGGTATTTGCAGAGCCTTGTTAAAGAAGGTCTGGCCAAACAGGATCCGGCCAGCGGATTATATGATCTGGGGCCTGCGGCGCTCAGCATCGGGGTGAGTGCGTTACGACGCATTGATGCGGTGGAAGTTGCGGCCAAACATATGAAAGCCCTGACACACCGCCATGCCATCAGCGGCGGTATTGCAATCTGGACAGACAGAGGGCCGACACTGGTGCGTTGGTACCGAAGTGCCTATTTTTCGGTCAATCCGCTGGCACTGGGGGATATCCTGCCCGTTGATAATACGGCTTGCGGTCTGATTTTTCAGGCCTTTTTGTCTAAAGCCAATATTGATGCCGCGCGCAAATTACAGCCTGCGCATTTTCGTGGCACACCGACGGATAAAGCGGTGCTTGATCAGGTGCGTGCTGAGCAGTGGTCAGAAATGACCAGTCATCTGCTGTCCAATGTCACGGGACAGGCTGCGCCTGTCTTTGATGCGCAGCAGGAGATCGTGTGTGTTATGACCACAGTGACTGATCTCGGGCAGTTACAGAGCGAAGAAGAGCGTATGGCACTGTTCCATGAGGCGAAACTGGTCAATCAGGCGACCAGTGGTTTGCGACCGGAATAAATCTATCCGCGCGGCTGATATTGCCCTGTGGGAACGATGAGCGGCGTGCCGGAAACCGGATCTGCAATGATCATGGATTTCAGCCCGAAAACCGCGTCGATCAGTTGTTCACTGACGATTTCTTCAGGCTTACCCTCTGCCACTACGGCGCCGTCGCGCATAGCAATCATATGGGAAGCATAGCGGCAGGCATGATTCAGATCATGCAGAACGGCGACAATCGTGCGCCCCTGACGATTGAGTTCTGCCAGCAAATCCAGCAATTCGATCTGATGGGCGATATCCAGAAATGTCGTCGGCTCGTCCAGCAACAAGATCGGGGTTTCCTGCGCCAGAACCAGAGCAATCCATACACGCTGACGCTGGCCGCCGGACAATTCACCGACCTGCCGGTCAGCGAGCGCGGATATTTGTGTGGCTTCCATCGCTTGCACGACAGCCTGTTCATCAGCCTCTGACCATTGACGCAAGAATGACTGATGCGGATAGCGGCCGCGCGCAACAAGATCGGCCACCGTAATGCCGTCCGGCGCGACAGAACTTTGCGGCAGCAGTCCCAGACGTCGCGCCGTTTCTTTTGGCGGAAGGGCTGCAATCGACTGACCGTCGAGAATGACCTGTCCTTTTGCGGGTTTCAGCAGGCGGGACAATGCCCGCAACAGCGTGGATTTTCCGCAGGCATTGGGTCCGACAATCACGGTGAAAGATGCATCCGGAATGGCTATGGTCAAACCCTGCGAAATCGTTCTTTCATCATAACGCAGCGTTACGTCATCAGCATGCAGGCGATGCGTCATAGGAGTGTCCATCTATCAGCAATTTTTACACGTGTATTGCATTGTAGAACGCATTCTGCAATATGGAGTCTGTTACTCAGGTATTTATTGCTGCCGTTATCCGGCTGAAAATCAGCAGAAAAAGACTTCGTTATGGTATTTGCAAAACGTTTTTTCATCCTGTTTGCAGCGATGTCTGCTTTGCTGTTTTCTGTGCCTGTTGCCTTGGCGGAGAGCACGGGCTGGCCGCGAACGATCACGCATGATGCCGGTGAACTGATATTAAAAGCGAAACCGTTGCGCATTGTTTCTACGACGCCGAGCGTGACCGGAATTTTGCTGGCGATCAACGCGCCGGTCGTGGCGACAGCGGCAGCCACACCAAGCGGCCTGACCGATGATAAAGGCTTTTTCACGCAATGGGCGGAAATTGCGGATCAGCGCGGCGTTGAAATTCTTTATGCAAATCTTGATTTTGACCTTGAGGCAGTAATCGGCTGGGAGCCGGATCTGTTGATTGCATCGGCAACCGGCGCTGACAGTGTTCTGCCGCATTATGCCGAGCTTAAAGCGCAGAATATACCAACGCTTGTGGTGAATTACTCCAACCAGAGCTGGCAGACGATTGCCACGCAACTGGGCAAAGCGACAGGACTTGAGGTGGAAGCGGAGCAGGCCATTGCCCGTTTTAACAGCCTTGCAGCAGAGGCTGCAGGCAAAATTCAGCACCCCGCAGAGCCGGTGAGTATTGTCGGCTATAGTATCGGCGGCAGCTATTCCATTGCCAAACCAGCCAGCCCGCAGGCGCAATTGCTGACAGCGCTGGGGTTCGAGGTGGCCGGACTACCGGCAGAACTTGAGGCAGATGTCAGCCGCAGTACGGACTTTGCTTTCATTTCGCATGAGAATTTATCGGCGGCAATTACCGGCAAATCTGTTTTTCTGATGCGCGGCACAGATGCTGACGCGGAGGCATTTTTGTCTGATCCGGTTTTGCGCAATCTTGATGCCGTTGCCGGCAAGCGGGTCTATCCTCTTGGCATGACATCCTTCCGGATTGACTATTATTCCGGCCTGCAAATGCTTGAAACCATTGTCAGGCAATTCCCGCGCTCATGAGTGACTGCTCTGAAAAACTGGCGCCATGCCGGAAGGCAAGCTGCGCATGGTGGCAGCGTCGCCGTGCTTATGGCCTGATTGCGGGTCTTCTTCTCTTGGTTCTGCTTGTGCTGGCCAGTCTGGCACTGGGCTCCAGAACTATCGCTTTGCGTGAAACCTTCAATGCCCTGCAAAATTATGACCCGCAAAATGATCTGCATCTGATTGTCAGGGAATTGCGTATTCCCCGTACCATAGTTGCTGTGCTTGCCGGTCTGGCGCTTGGTGTCGCCGGTGCAATTATGCAGGCCATTACCCGTAATCCGCTGGCGGAGCCGGGGCTCTTGGGGGTTAATGCCGGTGCTGCTGTGGCCGTTGTGGGCGGCATGACATTATTCGGGCTGACCACAATGCAGCATTATGTCTGGTTTGCCTTTATCGGTGCCGGACTGGCAGGGATTACCGTATTTTTCCTCGGGCAGGCACATCTGTCCGGCACAAATCCCGTCCGCCTTGTGCTGGCCGGTGCCGGTCTGTCGATTGTGCTCGCATCTGTGACCGGTATTATTATCGTCAATTCGCCGCTGACAGTGCTGGATCAGGTACGGCACTGGTCTGCAGGGTCTGTGGAAGGCAGAGGCTATGATGTGGCTGCCATTCTCGCAGTCGCAGTTTTCATCGGCCTGATCACTGCCGCTATCCTTGCCGGAAATCTCAATGCGATAACCTTGGGCAGGGATATGGGTGAGGCTTTGGGTGTCAATATCCGGCTGACATGGATTATTGCCTGTTGTGCGGTGATGTTGCTCGCCGGAGCTGCGACAGCGGCGGCAGGGCCTGTCGGTTTTGCCGGATTGGTCGCACCGCATATTGCCCGAATGGTGACGGGGCCGGATTACCGCTGGATTTTACCTTATTCAGCACTGTTCTCGGCAATCTTGCTGCTTGGTGCCGATGTGACCGGCCGTATCATTGCACCGCCGTCTGAAATTGCGGCCGGCATTATTATCACCCTGATTGGCGGGCCGTTTTTCATCTTTGTTGTGCGTAAATACCGGTTGAATAAGCTATGATCAAAACCGGCGATAAGATTATCTTACGAACAGACAATTTTTCCGTTCAGTGGAGCAAACGTGTCATAATCGTCTGTTGCCTTTTGATAGTTGGTATTATCGCGCTCAGCCTGTTGCATATCGGCAGGGGGACGCTGAATTTTAGCCCGTCTCAGATTATGGAAAGCCTGTTCGGCACCAGTACTCATTCGACTGCGGATCGTGTGATCTGGCGTATTCGCCTGCCGCGTCTTGTCACTGCGCTTTTTGTCGGCGCGTCACTGGGAATGGCGGGTTCGGTTTTTCAGTCCATTTCACGCAATGCACTTGGCTCACCGGACATTATCGGCTTTACAACAGGCGCGGCGACCGGTGCGATTATTCAGATTATCCTGTTTAATGCAGGGCCTTTGGAAACGTCACTTGCAGCCGTGCTTTCAGGCATCGGCGCGGCGATTTTAGTCTTTGTGCTGTCACTGAAAAAGGGCTCAACAGGCGGTTACAGGCTGATCCTGACCGGTATCGGCGTTGGCGCCATTCTTTCCGGTATTAATACTGTTTTATTGGTTGTTGGTGATCTCGATCAGGCGGCATCCGCACAGCTGTGGCTGGCAGGTTCACTGAACACACGGACATGGGCGCATGCGGTACCGGCGGCGCTCGGTTTTGTTCTGATTATTCCTGTAATGATCTTCTATGCGCGCCGTATGAATTTGCTGGAAATGGGCGATGACGCGGCCAGACAGCTGGGTATTGCGACAGAGAAAACCCGCCTGATGATGGTTGTTGCAGCTGTCGGACTGACAGCCATCGCAACGGCTGCTGCGGGGCCGGTTGCATTCATCGCGCTTGCCGCACCGCAACTGGTGCGCCGTTTAACGCGCTCGCCGGATGTGCCGGTTGTTTCCGGAGCCCTGATGGGCGCATTTTTGCTGCTGGGCGCGGATCTGCTTAGCCAGAATTCACCGTTCAATCTTAAAATGCCGATTGGTCTCACCACCGGTCTGCTGGGCGGAATCTATCTTTTGTGGCTCCTGAGCCGTGAGCGCAAAATTTAAATCACCTGACAGTTTGCACAGTATGCAGCCCGGATTTTCAAACTATGTTTCTCTCCGTCCGAGAGGAGAACATAATGAAAATCTCAGTTTTACCGGAGACACAGTTTTTATCTGTGACAAAGCCGGTTCCGGAAAGCGAAATTGATGCAGGCGGATCTCAGCAAACAGGCGTCGCACCGTCGCCGGACTATGACTGGCGGCAGAAACACGGTGTTTTATACCCGTCCGATGCCATCAGACTATGCGAGCTTGAGAAAGAGAACCTTATGCTCAAGCGCGTTCTTGCAAATCTGAATTTTGAACTGGCACTGGCTAAATACTCGACGTCTCAGACGAGTTTAATGTGAGACGCGGGTGCTTCTTGGTAGCTGCGTTCAATATAGTCTTTCTGCAAAAACCTTACATTTAGCTTGAAAGCCAAATGTAAGGTCGCATTGCAGACTGATAAGTGGCTGTAACGGCTATTTATGTGCTGAGGTCTGCATATTGAACATTTGCTGGATTGTCCGTCCGTTACGGATACCATCGAGCCATGCTTTTTCTTTGGCCAGATGTTCTTGTGCGGCGGCGAGTATGCCTTCGGCACGCTCCAGCGGCACAATGACCACACCGTCATCATTGCCGAGCACAATATCTCCGGGATGGACAACGGCACCGGCCATGGAGATGGCTCCGTCAATGATACCGCCGAAACCATGATGAGGGCCACGGGGCACGACGGCTTTACAGAACATGTTGAATTGCAGTTGCCGCACTTCTTCCACATCGCGGATGGCGCCGAAGACGACTGCGCCACCCAGCTTGCGGTGCGCTGCTTCTGCCGTCATGATCCCGCCCCAGACGGCAGTATCATCGACACCACCGGCATCAACCACGATGATCTCTCCGGCTTCCGCTATGCCGATCAGTTCGCAAATACTGCCGCAATCGCCTGCCATAGCGGTAACAGTGCGGGC
>JAIRVW010000293.1 GCA_031253705.1 Brucellaceae bacterium | reverse complement strand
TGCACCGGCTGGCTCCATCTGCTCAATTACAATCTGATATTTGGACGAGCCCGGATAGGTGGTAAGCTTGCCGGTGGCAATCACTTCCATACCTTCTTCCGGCCGGAATTTTATGCGGCTCATCGAGCCGCGCCAGATCACGGCTTCAATACGGGCGCGTTCATCTTTTAAAGAGAAGTAAGCGTGACCGGAAGAATGTGGGCCGCGATAGCCGGAGATTTCACCGCGCACACGAACATGGCTGAACGTATCCTCAACAGTACGTTTCAGCGCACCGGATATTTCCGAGACAGAATATTCCGCAACATTGGATGCGGTATTTTCTGTTTGTCTGTCGGGCGAATCTGAAAAAAAACTCATAACCCTATTGGCCATTTTATAGGCTTAACGGTCAAGACACTTTCCTGTTCTGACAGGCGGGGCGGCTGAGTTGAAAACTGTTTTTACCGGTAAAGACTGATTTTATTCAGAAAAACGGATTGTTTTGCGAAAGCTTGTTTTAATCGCGCTGGCGATCAGATCAATGGCCGGCGCATGAATGCCTTGAGCGCGGATCAGCGATAATGCACATGCCGGAAGCTTGGGGAAGCCGTCCTGTTCAGTCAGAATGCGCATGCCGCTGCCGACCATATTATCCGGCAGAATGGTGACGGCGCTGCCGGAACGCACGGCCATGGTGACTGAGCGCGTGGATGTGGCGGAAAGAACAATACGGTAATCGCGTTGTATTGTGTTCAGGGCGTCGGTCAAAACTTTACGCCAGCTGCAATTCGGGCGGTTCATCGCTACCGGCAAAACGTCCTGCTCATGAGGGGAATTTTCATCCGAAGTTACCCAGACGAAGCGGCTGGAATTGAGCACCTCAGAGCGCTTTTGTCCGGCAGGCTGAGTTATCAGCGCCAGATCAAGGGCACCGCGTCTGATCTGCTCGATCAGCGCATCGGTCGGCTCGCAATGAATGATGGTTTCAACCGCCGGATATTCGCGGAAGATCGGCTGCAGAGCATCTTCAACCATATGTTCAAGATAGAGATCAGGCAGCCCGACGCGGATATTGGCCTGCAGCTTGTCGGTACGGAATGATGTTACCGTTTCATGATTAAGCTCAAGCAGGCGGCGTGCATAGGTCAGTAATTTTTCGCCGTGTGGTGTAAGCTGGAGATGACGGCCGTCACGGGCAAAAAGCGGCTTGCCGATGCGTTCTTCAAGACGGCGGATTTGCATGGAGATTGCAGACTGGGTTCTGAAGACGCTGTCCGCTGTTTTGGTGAAACTTCCGGTTTCGGCAATCAGCAAGAATGTGCGCAACTGATCCAGATCAAGAAGTGTCTGCATGCAATTCTCCGGTTAAGTTGCGGTAATCATATGGATTATTCTAGTGAAGGCAAATGAATTTATTATA
Source organism: Brucellaceae bacterium (assembly GCA_031253705.1). Lineage (GTDB taxonomy): Bacteria > Pseudomonadota > Alphaproteobacteria > Rhizobiales > Rhizobiaceae > Pseudochrobactrum. The sequence goes on along the minus strand of JAIRVW010000293.1, from coordinate 1,959 downwards.
TATCTTCAATATCTTTACTTCGTAATATCTAAAATTAATGTTCTTGATGCCAGGTGGTTTTATAATATTAAAGCCTGTTTTATCTCCGGTGTAATTATTGTTTTTTACATATCTAAAAAGCAGCCGCATTTGCAGGTAAGCGTAAAATGAAAACGCTTCACAACCGGCGGGTCGTGAAGCGTTTTCAAAGTACGGCAGGCCGGAGACTTCTCAGGCTTCAGAATTAATAGGCATATGCATCAAAAACCGGCTCGACGGAATTATTCCAGTCCGATTTGAACCGTGCCAGCATGGTTTCAGCCAGTGGCTTACCGGATTTCACAATGGCTTCCAGCGGTTCCAGATAGATGCTTTCGTCGCGGCCATTGCCATCTGTCTGTTTGCGGTTCTTCAGACCCTGCACAGCAATCTCAACAGCCTGTGCGGCAATATCTGCTACTTTGCCATTGCCGAACGGTGTGTTGAGGCCGCTGGCAGGAATGGCATTGCGCATCGCCGCAACTTGTTCAAAGCTCCAGTCTTTGGTCAGATCCAGCGCTGCATTCAGTGCATCCTGATCATAAAGCAGTCCGACCCAGAAAGCGGAAAGTGCTGCGATATGTTCCAGCGGGCCACCATCAGCGCCGCGCATTTCGAGGAAGCGTTTGAGGCGGACTTCCGGAAACAGGGTGGAAATATGGTTGGCCCAGTCGCCCATATTCGGCTGGCCTGCGGACGGATGATCCTTCATCGCGCCATTGAGGAACTGGCGGAAAGTAATATGGGTGCAGTCGATATAATGACCATCACGCATGATGAAATACATCGGCACATCCAGCGCCCAGTCCACGTAATCGGCAAAGCCGAAACGCTCTGAAAACACGAATGGCAAAACGCCTGCGCGGCGGTTATCGGTGTCGCGCCAGATATCCGAGCGCCAAGACTGCAGGCCGTTGGCTTTGCCTTCCGTGAAGGGCGATGATGCAAACAGGGCAGTGGCCACCGATTGCAGCTTCATGCTGACCTGCATCTTATGGCGCATATCCGTTTCTGAACCGAAATCCAGATTCACCTGAATGGTCGAGGTGCGGTACATCATATCCAGCCCCTGACTGCCGACTTTCGGCATATAGGCTGTCATGATGGCATAGCGCGATTTCGGCATCACCGGTGTCTGCGCGAGTGACCATTTCGGGCTGCCGCCCATACCAAGAAAACGGATGCCCAGCGGTGTGCTGATTGCCTGTACATCTTTCAGATGCTGGCTTGCTTCCGCATAGGTCTGGTGAATGGTTTGCAGCGGTGCACCGGAAAGCTCAAACTGGCCGCCCGGCTCCAGCGAAATTGCGCCCTGACCCTGCGGGCTGACCAGACCGATCAGCTTGCCTTCGTCAATAATCGGATCCCAGCCGAGGCGCTGCTGCATCGCTTCCAGAATGGTGCGGATGCCCTGCGCGCCCTCATAGGGAACCGGACTAGTGTCTTTGGTGAAATAGGGGAATTTCTCATGTTCAGTGCCGATGCGCCACTTATCCTGCGGCTTACAGCCTTCTGCGAGATATTCAGCCAGTTCCTCAATGCCGGAAATGGCTGTTTCGTCTGTTGTATCCCGAGCCATGCTCTGCATTACCCTATTTTGTAGTTGTCACTATTCATATATGTGATTGGCGGTTTTTTATCCAACACGCAAGCAGAATTATTTCTTACAATAATGAGATTAAGCGATGCGTCTTGTCCTGTTGCGAAGAACATGACGAAAAATACGCAATACCTGCAATTATTCGTGGTCGCGCTCTTTAAGAGGGCAACTTATTGCCAGTCGCCGATTGCTGCCTGAATGACGGCCATAGCCGCAACAGCTGCCGTATCTGCGCGCAAAATTCTGGGACCTAGTGGAATCACTGTAACAAAAGACTGCTGACGCAAAGTCTTGCGCTCATCTTCTGAGAAGCCGCCTTCCGGACCAATAAAGACACCGGC
>JAIRVW010000232.1 GCA_031253705.1 Brucellaceae bacterium | reverse complement strand
GTCTTCCTGATTGAAGAACAATTGCGCCTCGCCCAAAGGCATCAGCACAATCGACGCATCATATTCTGACATGCCGATCTCAAAGATCGCCTTGATCGGATAGGCTTTGGTACGCGCATTGACGCCGAACGGCGTCACATCGCCGTCAGGCGAAATGATTTTCAGATCATCCCCCACACCAAGGCCGAGATTTTGCGCCATACGGGTGCCGATAGCCACGCCGTCAGAGGTGTCAAAATTCGCGAAAGTGCCGGATTTGACATTCTTGGCGATAAGCTCAAGCTTGTTCACGTCCTGCTCACGCAAGCCCCGCACCAATGCGCCGGTACCGGCGCCGATAGCACCTTGTACAAGTGCCTGCCCCTCAACCACCGGAATAGCGAATTTCACGCCCTGCAGCGCATCCATACGCTTGACCAGATGGTCGTAATCTTCCAGCGGGCTGTCGATCGGCGCAACGATCAGATGGCCGTTGATACCGAGAATACGATTGAGCAGTTCTGTGCGGAAGCCGTTCATCACCGCCATGACGATGATGAGTGTGGCCACGCCGAGCATAATACCGGTAAATGAGAAACCGGCGATCCCCGAAATAAAAGCCTCGCGACGGCGGGAACGCAGATAGCGCCATGCAATCATACGTTCCAGTGAGGAGAAAGGTCCGGTGCCCTGACGTTTTACCGGGGCCTCCGGTTTCTTTTCCTGTTGTTTCTTTGGCAATTTATTGAGCAATTGCGCGCCCCCGTTGCCTTGTTTTCCACCTGTCGCAGGCTTTTTGAACATTACTGCCCCGCAGTCAGAAGATTAATTGCGGCTTCAACAGTCATCGTCTGACGTTCACCGGTCTTACGATCTTTGACTTCAACTTCACCATTGGCAACGCTGCGCGGGCCGGCAATGATCTGTACCGGCACACCGATCAGATCCATAGTCGCGAATTTCGAACCCGGACGGTCGTCGCTGTCATCGAGCAGCGGATCGAGACCGGCATTGGTGAGCGCTTCATAGAGCTTTTCGGAAACAGCATCGCAAGCCGCATCGCCCGGCTTCATATTGACGATACCTGCACCGAACGGCGCAATGGCTTTCGGCCAGATGATACCGTTTTCATCATGGGACGCTTCAATCGTTGCGGCAACCACGCGTGAAGGGCCGATACCGTAAGAGCCCATGGATACCAGGTGCTCTTTGCCATCCGGTCCCTGCACTTTCGCGCCCATCGGCTCGGAATATTTGGTGCCGAAATGGAAGATGTGACCAACTTCAATACCGCGTGCAGCAACCTGAGCCGATGCATCGACTTTCGCCCATGCGGCTTCATCATGCATTTCTTCGGTGGCAGCATAAGGTGTTGTCCACTGGTCAACGATCGATGCCATTGCCGCATCATCGAAGAAGTCGATATCCGCACCCGGAACTTTCAGATCGAGATAAGCGCGGTCACAGAAAACCTGGCTTTCGCCGGTATCCGCCAGAATGATGAATTCGTGAGACAGATCGCCACCGATCGGGCCGGTATCCGCACGCATCGGCACAACCTGCACACCAATACGGGAGAATGTGCGCAGATAAGAAACGAACATACGGTAATAAGCGGCTTTTGCGCCTTCGTAATTCAGGTCAAAGGAATAAGCATCCTTCATCAGGAATTCGCGCGAACGCATCACACCGAAACGCGGACGCACTTCATCGCGGAATTTCCACTGAATGTGATACAGGTTCAGCGGCAGATCCTTGTAAGAACGCACATAGGAGCGGAAAATATCGGTGACCATTTCTTCATTGGTCGGGCCGAACAGCATTTCACGCTCAGAACGGTCTTTAATGCGCAGCATTTCCTTGCCGTAAGCATCATAGCGGCCGCTTTCGCGCCACAGATCAGCGGACTGGATTGTCGGCATCAGAATTTCATTACCGCCGGCACGGTTCTGTTCTTCACGAATGATCGTATTGACCTTGTTGAGAACTTTCAGACCAAGCGGCAGCCATGTGTAAATACCGGCAGACTGCTGACGGATCATGCCCGAACGCAGCATCAGACGGTGCGAGACAATTTCTGCCTCTTTTGGATTTTCTTTGAGGATTGGCAAAAAGAATCGCGACATACGCATGGAGGAACCACCGGAAATTGTTCCCGATCCGCTGAGAATCAGGAAAAAACACATAAAATCTCCCGTGTTTATTAACCACTTATCATGGCAATGAAAACCCGTCTCACGCAGAGCGGAGCGCTGCAATTCTCAACACGGCATCGTGCAGACCTGACGGATAAAGCCCGCCAAATTATGGCAGCCCCATATGATTCTGCGCTGAAACAGGCTTGCCGTTCAAAATAGCGTGAACATTACAGGATTATGTTCCCTCTTCTCAGGCGCAGGACAGCAGGCTCTTCACTTTTACTTCTTTGTGACAATTTTTTTACATTTTCAGTTTTCAGCATAAAAATAGTCTAAAAACTGCATTTTTGATGAAAAACTTCATTTAAATCGAATTAAAAACTTCAAAAATTGCCGTTCCGTTTCAATTCCTATGGCATTTTTGTGTCCGCGCTCAAAAAAAACGCGTGACAACTGATATTTCTCATTCTATTTTCCAAGCAACGACAACAGAGAGCAGGTTTAACTACTCTCTCACGCGGTCAAAGTCTTGGGAGGATGCAACTCAGGCGCGGTATTTCGCAGCCGCCTGTAACAAGGATACGAGTTGGACGCGTATTTTATCAGCAAGGCTAACGCCTTGCTTTTTTTTACATCTTAATAATACAAATATAGTGTGATTATAAAAGTCACTTTTTCTTCGGCACAATAATAAAGCCGCCTTCCCTCAGCATCATGTCACACTTGGCGCCTTACTCAGCAATGTCTGTGTCAGACTTAAGAACCTGATTGCGAAGTGCTTTCGGGCTCATGCCCGTCACGCGCAGGAACTCACGGTTGAAATTTGATTTCGTCAGAAATCCGCTGGCAAATGTAATTTGCGTAACGGACTCATCGGTCTCCCGCAACAAGCGGCACGCCTCCTCCACACGGAAGTTATTCACATAAACTGATACGCTGATCCCGCGGCAGCGGTTCACCGCTTCAGATACATGACGCGGGGGCTTACGCAACCGGTGCGCAATACGCTTCAAATTCAGCTCCATATCTTTATAAAGCTGCTTCTCCTGCATCAATGCATCCAGCTCGGCCACAATCATTGTCTGCTGTTCTGTTGTCAGAACCGTCTCAGCCGGAATAACAGCAAGTTTCTCCCCGTCCTGCTCATCATCATCGGCATCGGTACGATTATTCAGCGCCACACCGGCTGCAGCGCCCAAGATCAGCAGCGACACAATATTTGTCACCAGAATAATCGATGGCGAATAGCGACCACTATTCCAGAGAAAATCGAAATTAATCAGCAAATCGACGATCACAGAACCGATCAGCATTGCTCCGGTGATCTGCATTGCCCGATAGGAGCGTAAAATTCCGTCCAGACGCGCGGCAATCAGCACATCAGGCCCCGCAAAACTCAGACGTAGCAAAGCCAGACCATAGCTCAGAAAAATCACGATAATCGCCAGCGCAGCCAGATCGCGGCGCACAAGCAGCAAGACAAAAACCACAAGCACCGGCAGCAGATGCGGCCATATTTTATCTGCCCGCAATGTATCCGCACTGTTTTGAACGGTGAGGCTGCGAAAACTTAAATAAGCCAGTCCGGCGATCATTGATGCCAGTAAAATCTGCAGCGGCAGGACTGTGAAAATATCATAGCCCCAGCGCAACCCGAGCAAGACCGATTGCAGCATATAGGTGCCGATCAGCAGGATAAACAACATATCCGCACGGCTACCCGCCTCACGATTGCGCAGTAATTGCACAAAGATGATGGCCAACACGATCGTCAGCACAAATGGCAGCGGAATAAAAATCATCAGTTTTCAGCCCGTTCATATCTGATTTTACATTGCGGAACATGAAGCAAAACGCGTTATGCGTCGACCTTGATCCTGTTTCAGGTCGCTGAAAAATCCGCTCCGGCAAATGATCCGTACATTCCTCACGTTTCAAAAAGGATCAATGTCATGGATTATATGCTTCTCTCTGCCCTGTTATCGGCCATTCTGACGCTGAGCGGCTGCAGCAATGAAAACGGACAGCTACAGAAAACTGTCGCGACGGATGGTATTACCAATGTGCAAATCAGCGGTGATGCCAGCCTCATCCGTCTGACAACAAAGGATGATCAGGCGCAGCAGGCGACAATGAGCGCCCGACCATCAGGCTGGCTTTCCGGCTGGTTCTATAATGAGTGCAAAACAAAAGGCGATCTGGTGGTCAGCGGCCAGACATTGCTGATCAAAGCGAAGAACAGTGGCTGGGGTGATCTGGCGGAATGCAGCACTTATTTGCAGATCAACCTGCCGCGCAATGCAGGCATTACAATCGACCAGCCTGCGTTTAAAGCCGATTTGCAAGGGCAATTTGCTGATTTGAATATCGCTACCAGAGCTGCGGATATCAGCCTGCAAGGCGCTGCCACGGCGGTGAAAATCCGCGGCGATGCCTTCCGCACACGATTGCAATTTGAAGACGCTGCGAAACCGGAGCGGATTGATATTGCCGGTCGGGCGCTTGATACCAGTCTGATCTTTGCCAAAGGGACTTCTGTCAGCTACCGCATCAACAGCAAAGCCTCTTTGCTCGATGCCAAGCTGCCGAACACGCCTGATGTAAAGCCTGAAATTCTGATTTCAGGCGATTATACCCGTACTGAAATCAGGTAAATATTACCGGATAGCATCATAATTACAATGCGTTACGGAAATCACTTCAGAATGAGATTCACAGATCAGGGAAGAAGTGCGGAATATCGTCCAGCCCGAAACCGAGTTTCTGCGTCACCAGCCAGAACAGGCCGAAAATAATCGTGGAAACGATTGTTGTGCGCAGAAAAGCCAGCCAGATCCGCGGGCGCGCCGGTGCGCTCGCGACTGTGCCGCGCACAATATTATTCTCTTCCGCCTGCGTGCGCAGCCCGAAAGGCAATATGGCAAAGAGGGTTGTCCACCAGATGATAAAATAGATCGCCATTCCGGACATAACCGACATCGTATTCCTCCCCGCATAATCACTCCGGTACAAGGATTATGCTCTGTTCTTTGCCCGTAACATAGAACAGCAAAACTCTGCCGACAACAGCTTACACATATAGCTGACCGTGACAGCAGCGCGCAGGAGCTGCCAGTGAAACACATAAAAACATCAGCTGTAAATTCTTTCGGATGTCCTTAACCTGATTATAAATCACACTATTTTCAGGTCATAAGCCAATGATACGCAATATATTTTCGCACATTATAATTATAGAGTTCCTCAACACTGCTGCTCTGCTGTTGAATGCACAGGCAGAAGAAACCAATACGCAGGAGCTGGCAAAGAAACTGGCTAATCCGGTTTCCAGTCTCATCAGCGTGCCGTTTCAGAACACTTACACCTGTTGCACCGGCGCGAATAATGCCGGTCGCTTTACCACCAATATTCAGCCGGTTGTGCCGTTTGCGCTGAATGCAGACTGGAATCTGATCATGCGCACGATTGTGCCAATCATTCATCAAAGTGCCCCTGCGCCGGATATCGGTGCAAAATTCGGGCTTGGTGATACGGTGCAGAGCTTTTTCCTGTCTCCGGTTCCGGAAGCAAATGGTTTCATCTGGGGCGCAGGACCTGTTTTTCTGTGGCCGACGGCAACCAATGCCCTGCTCGGAAATCAAAAATGGGGCGCGGGGCCAACAGCTGTTGTGCTCAAACAAAAACATGGCTGGACGTTTGGAGCACTGACCAATCATATCTGGTCTTTTGCCGGTGAGAGCGACCGGCAAAATATCAGTGCGACGATGCTCCAGCCGTTTCTCAGCTATACATTTCCCAATACTGTCGGCCTGTCACTCAACAGCGAAATGACCTATGACTGGACGAATGAGCAATGGACAATACCGGTCGATCTCGGCATTTCCAAAGTCTTCACCTTCGGCAAACAGCATGTCAGCCTTGGTGTTACCGGCCAGTATTATGCCCGCAAGCCCGAAAACGCGCCTGACTGGGGTGCGCGCTTTACTGCAACATTCCTGTTTCCCAAATAAAAGCCGCCGGTGAGAGGATCACCGGCGGCTTAATATGTACAATCTGATCCGGTGATCAGGCTTCCGGAATACG
>JAIRVW010000218.1 GCA_031253705.1 Brucellaceae bacterium | reverse complement strand
ATGGTCTTGCTCGGCAAGCATCGCGGCCGCAATGAGGAATGGCTGGCAACTTTGCTCACACGGGTGAAAGCCGGCGGTATGATCATTATTGCCGGTGATAAAAAGCTCGGCATTGACAGTTTCCGCAAGCGCAGCGACCAGATTGCGGCCTCCATCGACCGCCTGTCCAAGAACCACGCTGTCGTCTACTGGATGGCGCGCCCGGAGGCGATTGACGCGGAGACCGCACAAAGCCTCACTCCGGAACAAAAACGCGTAGACAGGCGTTTCTGGACGAAAGCGGGCATGTTCTCCCATGGTGAAGCCGATAAGGGTTCAGCGCTGCTGGTACCGCATCTCAAAAACATCGCCTTCGGCCATGTAGCGGATTTGGGTGCTGGCTGGGGTTATCTGAGCGCCGCCTGTCTCGACAATCCGGCCAAGATCAGCCGTATTGATCTTTATGAAGCGGATTTTGAGGCGCTGGAAATGGCCAAGCTTAATCTGGCTGAACTCAACAGTTCAGTACCGCTGCACTATTACTGGCATGACGTCGCTTCCGAGCCGATGACAGAGATTTATGATACCGTCATCAGCAATCCGCCGTTTCATACCGGTCGCAATACCGATATTTCACTCGGTCAGAGTTTTATTACAGCGGCTGCCAAACGCCTTAAATCCGGCGGGCGCCTGCTGATGGTCGCCAATCGTCAACTGCCTTATGAAACCGTGCTGAAACAGCATTTCCGGCAGGTGATGCAGTTACAGGAAGCCGAAGGCTTTAAAATTATCGAAGCCCGCAAATAAAACAAAAAAGCCCGCTGAAAAGCGGGCTTTTTTAGATTGATCTGCCGGACTTATTCGTTGCCGGTTGCATCCGAGCTTTTCAGCTCGTCCAAAGTCGGCATTGATACGATATTATAGCCGGAATCCACATAATGGATTTCACCTGTTACGCCGCTCGACAGATCAGACAGCAGATACAGCGCTGAATTGCCGATTTCGTCGATATTGACGGTGCGGCGCAGCGGGGAATTGCGTGCCTGATAATTGAAGATTGCGCGGGCATCACCGATACCGGCACCGGCCAGCGTGCGCACCGGACCAGCCGAAATCGCGTTGACGCGGATACCGCGATCGCCGTAATCATCAGCAATGTAACGCACCATGGCTTCCAGAGCTGCTTTGGCAACGCCCATCACATTGTAGTTCGGCATCACACGGGTTGAGCCGCCATAGGTCAATGTGAGGATCGAACCGCCGTCTTTCATCAGTTTTTCAGCGCGCTGCGCAACTTCTGTGAAAGAATAAGCAGAAATCACCATTGTACGGCTGAAATTGTCACGGGTGGTGACATCCGCATAACGGCCTTTGAGCTGCGACTTGTCCGAGAAACCGATAGCGTGAACGACGAAGTCCAGCTTGCCCCACTTCTTCTCAATCTCAGCGAAAACCGCATCGACGGAGTCGATATCTTCCACATCGCAAGGCAGAACAAAGGTCGAGCCAACCTGTTCAGCCAGTGGTGTTACACGCTTTCCAAGGGCATCGCCCTGATAGGTGAACGCCAGTTCTGCACCCTGCGCGGCCAACTGTTTTGCAATGCCCCAGGCAATGGAATGATTATTGGCAACGCCCATAATCAGACCGCGTTTGCCTTTCATTAAACCCTGCATATTTCTCTCCGTCAGCCCTGATAACGCTGGAATACCAGCGTCGCATTTGTCCCGCCAAAACCGAAGGAATTGGAAAGTACCGTGTTAATTTCCGCATTATCAATGCGCTTGCGCACGATCGGCATATCCGCGAAATCCGGATCCAGCTCATCGATATGTGCGCTTTCGCAGATAAAGTTATTCTGCATCATCAGCAGGGAATAGATTGCTTCCTGAACACCGGTTGCACCCAGCGAGTGACCGGTCAGCGATTTGGTTGCCGCAATCGGCGGGCAGGCATCGCCTGAACCGAAAACTTTACGGATCGCTTCGATTTCCGGTGCATCGCCCGCAGGGGTCGATGTGGCATGCGGATTGATATAGTCAATCTTGCCGTTCACGGTGGAAAGCGCCATGCGCATGCAGCGCTCCGCACCTTCGCCAGATGGCGCAACCATGTCATAACCGTCCGAAGTCGCGCCGTAGCCGACAACTTCACCGTAAATCTTGGCACCGCGTGCAAGTGCAGTTTCCAGATCTTCCAGCACCAGTACACCGGCACCACCGGCGATTACAAAACCGTCGCGGTTTTTGTCATAGGCACGGGATGCACGTTCCGGCGTATCATTATATTTCGAAGACATCGCGCCCATGGCGTCAAACAACACCGACAGCGTCCAGTCGAGATCTTCACAACCACCGGCAAACATACGATCCTGTTTGCCATACTGGATCATCTCAACCGCATTGCCGATACAATGGTTCGAGGTCGCACAGGCTGAAGAGATCGAGTAATTGATACCCTTGATCTTGAAGAACGTTGCCATTGTTGCCGATGCGGTGGAGCTCATGGCTTTCGGCACAGCAAAAGGACCAACGCGTTTAGGACCTTTATCACGGGTAATATCAGCGGAATCGACAATCGTACGTGTCGAAGGACCGCCGGAACCCATGATGATACCGGTACGCTCGTTGGAAACCTGCTCTTCGCTTAAACCTGCGTCAGCAATGGCCTGATCCATGGCGACATGGTTCCATGCAGTACCACGGCCGTGAAAACGCATCGCACGGCGGTCAACCAGCGCTTCAACATCGATCTGCGGCGCACCGGAAACCTGACAACGGAAACCGAGTTCCGCCTGATCTTCTGCCCGCCGGATACCCGATCTGGCTTCGCGCAAAGAGGTCAGTACCTCTTCGGTATTATTGCCAATCGAGGATACAATCCCCATTCCGGTAACGACAACACGCCGCATTGCGCTCTCCTTTGCACCTGTTCCCTGAATGACATCCTGAAATTGCGGATGCCGTTATGCTATGCGTGGTAACATAAGTGCGCGTTTTGCATATTTTGAGAGCGGCCGCATAAAAGCTTTCAACTTAATGCGGTCGCCCCCGTGGATAATCTTAGTTTAAAAGGCTTATTCTTTGGACAGGCCGACGCGCAGATCCGTTGCCTTGTAAATTGTTTCGCCGTCAGCCTTGAGCCAGCCGTCAGCTGTACCCAGCACCAGACGACCGCGCATAACGCGTTTGAAGTCGATACCATATTCCAGCAGCTTGGTATGCGGACGGATCATGCCTTTAAACTTCACTTCGCCGGTGGACAGCGCCATACCGCGACCCGGCTCACCGAGCCAGCCAAGGAAGAAGCCTGTCAGCTGCCACATACCGTCGAGACCGAGGCAGCCCGGCATGATCGGATTGCCCTGAAAATGGCATGGGAAATACCAGTCATCCGGCTTCACATCATATTCAGCACGGATAAAGCCTTTGTCGAACTCGCCGCCGGTCTCGGAGATCTCGGTAATGCGGTGCACCATCAGCATCGGCGGCAGCGGCAGCTGGGCATTGCCCGGGCCAAACAATTCACCGCGAGCGCAGCTGAGAAGCTCCTCATATCCGTAACTTGACTTCTGCTCTGCCATTACCGACTCCAATCATTTATC
>JAIRVW010000113.1 GCA_031253705.1 Brucellaceae bacterium | reverse complement strand
TAGGCCATCGTGCGGTAAGAGAGCGGATCCTGCAGAGCACGGCTGTCCGACTGCTGCCAGAGATAGGAGCCATCCAGCGCTTCACGAATATCAGTTGCCGCCTTCACCATGCCCGGAAACGGGCGCAATCCGGTTGTCTCAGACAGGAAAGGCGCGACATTGCCGTTATAGCCTTCAAGCGACAGGGCAAAGACGGCCGTTGCGGCTTCCAGATAATGGCGGGTTTCTTCTGCCAGCAACGCGGCCTGACCGGCTGTCAGTGCATTGGTGCTGAGAATGGAGAGGAAGTCCTTGCCGACCGGTTCAATCGGCTTCAGGCCAGCCAGTTTCAGGGCTTCTGCCGCAGGCATACGCTTGCCCTGATAATCCACGAACCATTCGCCGATCATCGCCAGACCGATATGGGAGGCGAGAGTAATATCAGCCTCACCGACCGAGCCTTTTTCCGGCACAACAGGGATGATGTCGTTGTTGAGGAAATCGCGATAGGCTTCCACCACACTCAGCTGCGTGCCGGTTTCACCGCCGAGCATTTCATTGAGGCGGATCAGCATACCGGCACGTACTGCCTGCGCAGGCATAGCCTCACCGATACCGCCGCCATGGGCATGAAGCGAACTGGTGTTGAAACGGCGGGAAAGCGCCAGCAATTCTTCATCCAGTGTGCGGCGGCCTTTAATTTCTTTGAAAACCGGTTTGTCTTTGTTCCAGCCTACGCCGACATTCAGCCCGTATACGGCGGTGCCCTGCAAGGCAGCTTCCATCACCAGATCAAAACTATGGCTGACTTTTTGTGCAGCTTCCGGCGCGATTTCGACTTTTTCACTTTTGTTCGCTGCGAACTCTGCCACCTGCGCGGTGGTGAGCTGTGTGCCGTTGAGCTGCAAACTTTCAGCATAGGCGGCAGACGATGACAGGAGTGCAATAGACAGAAGGCTGAGTTTAGACAGGTGATTGAGCTTTTTCATACTGGGTTCCCGTTTGCCTTTTCCCTCTGGATGAGGGCGCTTATGGATGCGGCAAATTATGGGTCAGTATAGGAATTGCTTGAAAGGCCGGAACGGCGAAATTTGCGAAACCGGCAATAACAAAAAGCTAAATAGTCTTGCAGGCGGAGAATGATTTTTCTGTGCCGTGCTTCTGCTCGTTCAGAGGGTGGCCTTGTTTCGCTTTGAACCGGAGTGAAAGAGACTGAGTGCAACTGAAAGACGAAAATTATTGAAGTGAAATTCGATATTCAGTGACTGTTGAAATGACAATAAATTCAGTAAAATCAAAAGCTTGTAATTATTATTTTAAGGGTTGTATATGGTGTTTTTATGATGAATTCTTTGCGGGCAACGATCATATAAACTCAGGCAAATTCATGAACGGAGCTATACATGTCTTGTAATCTCTCGTCTAAAATTGCACTTAGCCTTATGATGTCAGCCTCACTGCTCAGTCAGGCTGCCGCACAAAAATCCGAACAGGATATCAAAGCCTATAAGCAGCAGGTGACTGCAGGTGTGGAGAGCCGCGCCAAGCTTGCGCAAGAGATGACGGATTCAATTTTCAGCTTTGGTGAGCTGGCTTTCCACGAGGTGGAAACCTCAAAATACATCACAGACATTCTGGAGAAGAACGGTTTTACGATTGAGCGCGGCGTTGCCGGTCTGCCAACCGGTTGGGTGGCGCGCTGGGGCTCGGGCAAACCGGTGATTGCGCTGGGCAGCGATATTGACGGTCTGCCCAAAACATCCCAGATGCCCGGCGTTGCCTATCGCAAGCCGATGATTGAGGGCGCACCCGGTCACGGTGAAGGGCACAATTCCGGGCAGGCTGTGAATGTGGTTGCAGCCTTGGCGATGAAAGACCTGATGGAGAAGGATAAGCTCTCCGGCACGCTGGTACTCTGGCCGGGTGTGGCGGAGGAATTGCTGGGCGGTAAAGCCTATATGGTGCGTGACGGCGTATTCAAGGATGTGGATGTCGTGCTGTTCACGCATGTGGGAAATAATCTGCAAACCTCGTGGGGCGCAGCCAATGGCACCGGCATGGTTTCGGTCAAATATACATTTGCCGGTGAGTCTGCCCACTCCGCCGGTGCGCCGTGGCGCGGACGCAGTGCGCTGGATGGCGTGGAACTGATGAATGTGGGCTGGAATATGCGGCGTGAACATCTGCGCCCTGAACAGCGCTCGCATTATGTGATCCCTGACGGCGGCGATCAGCCGAATGTGGTGCCGTCCGTTGCCAGCGTCTGGTACTTCATCCGTGAGACGGATTTTGAAAATATCGCCAAGAATTTTGCGATCGCCAATACGATCTCCGAGGCCGCTGCCCAAATGTCGGATACGACGGTTGAACGGCAGATTATCGGCACAGCAGCACCGCGCCATTTCAACAAGCCTGTGGCAGAGGCAGCCTATGCCAATATTCTCGAGGTTGGTTTGCCGCAATGGACTGACGATGAAAACAACTTTGCCAAAGCGGTGCAGAAGGTGGTGAAAGGCAAGGAAGAGGGACTGGCGACAGAGCTGAAGAAACTGGCACCGCCACCGGAAAAACTGGAAAGCGGTGGCTCGGATGATATCGGCGATGTGTCATGGATTGTGCCGACAATTACGCTGAATTATCCGTCGAATATTCCGAACCTTCCGGGGCATCACTGGTCGAATGCTATGTCGATGGCCACACCAATCGCCCATAAAGGCGTTGTCGCCGGTTCAAAAGTGATTGCTATGACAGGGGTTGATCTTCTGACCAAGCCGGAGCTGGTAGCGGCAGCGCAGGACTATTTCACCAATGTGCAGCAGAAAGATCAGAAATATCTGCCGATGCTTGGTGCCGATGATAAGCCGCAAATTCAGCTGAATACGGAGATTATGCAGCAGTTCCGCCCTGAAATGCAGAAGCTCTATTATGATGCGGAGAAATATCCGACCTATCTGGATCAGCTCGGCGTCAAATTTCCTGAACTGACTGCGCCGCAGTAATAAGGCTGTGTGAATGTAACAAAGGCGGTTCGGCATTTTGCCGGATCGCCTTTATTTATCCGGTTTGAGTGATCCGATAGGCGCAGCGGCGTGCACCAAGCAGAATATGCTCGCAGCGCTCGACCTTGCAGTTATCGCCAAGAATGGCCTGAAAAATATTGAGCTCTGAGCGGCAGAAACCACGGCAGGCAGTGGCGGCAGCGCAGATAGGGCAGTGGTTTTCAATCAGCAGCCATGTGCCGTCAGCCTGCTTTTCCCATTCCGACATATAGCCTTCCGCAGAGCGGAGGCGGGCAAGATGATCGATGCGTTCCTCAAGCGCGGAGGCGGATTGCATTGCGGTCTGATAGGTAGTCAGCATTTCCTGCTCGCGCAGCGCAATCACACGTTCAGTCAGATCAGCACCCAAACTATCTATATGACGCAACAATGCGACTGTAAGTTCCGCATGACTGTCGGGAAAGCGGCTATTGCCTTTCTCAGTCAGTTGCCAGAGCTGCACCGGCCTGCCGGCTTTGGCTTTTTTCTCTGTGACATGGGTTTCAATCAGCCCTTCTGTCACAGATTTTTGCAATTGCTGGCGTATATTCTCGGCACCGGTGCCGATGATGTTTGCCAGTGCAGATATTGTTTGCGGGCCGCGGGTTTTGAGAATAAACAGCAAACGATCAGCGGTGCTTTGTTGTGCAACGCCGTTTATTTCATCTGAAGTGATAATGTCAGAACTTGACATTTGATCTCCTGCTGAATATTCCAAGTCAATACTTGCTTAATTAACGGCTCCCTCAGGGATTTGCAACCCGATCGGTATAATCCGGTTAAAATTGATGAGAAAAACAGGCGCATTCCCGCCGGAACTCATGGTTTTTGATAGCTGTTCCGGAGATTGAAATGTCTGACCCGGCATCCCTCACCAGTGCTCATAAAGTTGGCTGGGGAGATTTGTTGACTGGCAAAAATGCTATTCGCTCACTGGCGCTCGCAGGCGGCGTCGCGCTTCATGCTATTAATGTTTACATTGCTACGACCATTCTGCCGTCCGTTGTCGCGGATATCGGCGGGCTGGATTACTATGCATGGAATACAACGCTGTTTGTTGTTGCATCCATCATCGGCTCAACACTGGCGGTGAAGCTGCTACGCAGTGCAGGGCCGCGTAAGGCCTATGCTATCTCAGCCAGTGTTTTCGCGCTCGGTACCCTGATTTGCGCCATGTCTCCGACCATGCCGGTTCTGCTGATCGGCCGTTTCATTCAGGGCTTTGGCGGCGGTTTTATGCTGGCTTTGTCCTATGCGATGATCCGTATCGTGTTTCCTGAAGCCCTGTGGCCGCGGGCCATGGCGCTGATCTCCGGCATGTGGGGTGTTGCCACGCTGGTCGGACCTGCCGTCGGCGGTATTTTTGCGGAACTCGGTGAATGGCGCGCGGCTTTCTGGTCGGTTGTGCCTGCGGCATTGCTCTTCGCCGCTATGGCACTGTTTGTGCTGCCGGATGTGCGCCATGAGGAGGAAGACACCAATCGTCTGCCTTTTGCGCAGCTTACCTTGCTGACACTCGCAGTTTTTGCCGTTTCGCTTGGCAGTATCAGCCATGAAGTGATCTGGAATGTGATCGGTATCAGCACCGCTATTGTTCTGATTGCTATTATGATCCGCTTAGATGCAACCAGCAGTAAACGCCTGCTGCCGCGTGGTTCTTTCAGTTTCAGCCAGCCGCTGGGACCGGTCATCGTCACCATGTCCTTGCTGGCACTGACAGTCACTTCGGTGGAAGTGTTTATTCCGCTGTTCCTGCAGGTTCTGCATCACCAGTCGCCATTGGTTGCCGGTTATCTGGCTGCACTGATGGGTGCTGGCTGGACACTCGGCTCGATCATGAGTTCAGGCATTGCCTCACGCCGCGTGCGTGACGTGATCATTATCGGCCCGCTGACGTCCTTTGCCGGTATGGTTCTGTTGCTGCTTTTGCTGCCGATTGCCAGCGGCGGTACTTATCTGGAATTGCTGCCGCTCTGCGCCGGATTTATCGCTGTAGGCTGCGGTGTGGGCATGACATGGCCGCATCTGCTGACACGAGTGCTGAAAGTGGCGCCGACCGATGAAAAAGATCTGGCTTCAACGGCAATCACTACGGTGCAGCTGTTCTCTGCCGGTCTTGGTGCAGCTATGGCCGGTATGGTCACCAGTCTTGGTGGTCTGACTGTGCCAGGCGGTATGGCCGGGACATCCAGTGCTGCATTCTGGCTTTTCTTAAGCTTCGGTGTGGGGCCGTTGCTGGCATTTCTCTGTGCATCACGCATGGTCAAACGCTGGTAATACAGGCTTTCAGAGCAAAAGAATAAAGCTGACCGGTTAATCACCGGTCAGCTTTTTTATAAGCGAGATAGGGCTGGCGAACAAAGCGCCACAGAACCAGTATAATGATGATCAGCCCGTAAATCAGCGGCTCCGTCGGCCAGCTTTTCACCGACATCAGAAAATGCAGACTACCGGCAAGTGCGATAATATAGATCAGCCGGTGCAGGCTTTGCCATTTGCTTTTCAGCTTGCGGATCGACCATTGGTTCGAGGTTATAGCCAGCGGGATCATCAAAACAAAAGCGGCGAAGCCAATGATGATGAACCATCTCTGGGTGACATCCTTCACGATCTCCGGCCAGTTCAGCCCGCGATCAAGAATGATATAGGTCGCGAAATGCATGGCCACATAATAAAACGCCAGCAGGCCGAGAGCGCGGCGATAGGGTAGAAAATTCAGCCGGAACAGATCGCGCAAAGGTGTGACAAGCAAGGTGAGGATCAGGAAGCGCAGCGCCCATTGCCCCAATATATGCTCGAATGATTTGACCGGATTAGCCCCGAGCTGATTATTGGCTGCGAGCCAGAATGCCCATAATGCCGGTGCAAGACCAACCGCATAGATGCCCCAGCGCAGCCACGCATTATTGGGTATTTTCAATGGTGGCTTGCGGACAGGTGCTTGTTTGCCGGAGTTGCGGGGCAGAGTGGTTGCTTGCGCAGCGATATCTGGTTTCATGCCGGTTCCAGCCTTAGTAGTTTTTGGTCAGATCCATACCGCTATAGAGCTGGGCGACATGCTCGCCATAGCCGTTAAACGGCAGTGTATCGCGCCTGTCAGGCGAGAAGAAACTGCCGCTGCCGATCCGTGTTTCGGTCTTCTGGCTCCAGCGCGGATGGTCAACCGCCGGATTAACATTGGCATAAAAGCCATATTCCGAAGCGTTCTGCATTTTCCATGCCGTGACCGGTTCTTTGTCCGTCAGTGTGATTTTGATAATGGATTTGATGCCTTTAAAGCCGTATTTCCAAGGCACAACGAGACGCACAGGCGCGCCGTTCTGACTGGCGAGGTTTTCACCATAAAGGCCGGTTGCCAGTAGTGTCAGCGGGTTCATTGCCTCATCAATGCGCAAACCCTCGCGATACGGCCAGTCCAGACCAGGAAAGGCACCGCCGACGCCCGGCATTTCTTTGGGGCGCAAGGCGGTTTCAAAAGCCACATATTTGGCTGAACCAAGCGGCTCCACGCGCTTCAGCAGTTCTGACAGCTGAAAGCCCTGCCATGGGATAACCATCGACCATGCTTCAACGCAGCGCATCCGGTAGATGCGCTCTTCAATGCTCATGGTTTTGATAAGATCGTCGATGTCGAAAGTTGCAGGCTTTGCCACCATACCGCCGACTTCAATTGTCCACGGGCGCGGTTTGAAATCGCCGGAGTAGCTGGACGGATCAGACTTACCGGTGCCGAATTCATAGAAATTATTATAGGTCAGCACAGAGTCTTTTGGTGTCAGAGCTTCATCTGTTTTGAAGCCGTCCGCACTGTCTTTTGCCGAGGCAATCTCGGGGAACATTCCGCTCAAAGACAAGCCAATCCCTGCTGCAATACCGGTCTTAATGAATTCACGTCGGCGCAGATAGAATGACCGGCTGGTGATTTCAGAGGATGCAATACCGGATTTGAAAAAGGACTTAGGCATTGTGTCGGCTCCCTGCGGATATGCAATGACGCATTTGGGGAATGAAACGAATGTTTTGCTGGCAATATTTATGCGGAAATCTGTGGTTTATTTGAGTTCAGAATGCGTGAGAAAACCGCAAAATCCTATAGGATAAATAAAAAAGGCTCCCGAAGGAGCCTTTTTCATTAGTGAAGTATTGATTATTTGCGTTTTGCCAGCGGTACGAAATCGCGCTGTGCGTGGCCGGTGTAAAGCTGACGCGGACGGCCGATTTTCTGAGCCGGATCTTCGACCATTTCTTTCCACTGAGCTACCCAGCCGATGGTAC